>JAYWIE010000611.1:0-6767 GCA_043789155.1 Rubricoccaceae bacterium
CCCCCGCCGCCGCTCCCCTCTATAGCGAGCGCCTAGCATTCATTCAGGTTCTCGCACCGGCCCGGTCGTCCGATCGGACAGGCTTTGCGCGCCTGCGAACATATGGCCGAGCCTCATGCCCAAGCGCACAGACATCAAGACCATCCTGATCATCGGCGCGGGGCCCATCATCATCGGCCAGGCCTGCGAGTTCGACTATTCCGGGACCCAGGCCGTGAAGACTCTGAAGGCCGAGGGCTACCGCATCGTGCTGGTCAACTCGAACCCGGCGACGATCATGACGGACCCGATCACGGCCGACGCCGTGTACCTCCAGGCGCTCACCCCGGCGAGCATCCGCGAGATCGTCGCGAAGGAACGGATCGACGCCGTCCTGCCGACGATGGGCGGCCAGACGGCGCTCAACCTCGCGCTCGCGCTCCACGACGACGGCTTCTGGGCCGAGCACGGCATCGACGTCATCGGCGTCGACTACGCCGCGGTCCACATCACCGAGGACCGCCAGAAGTTCCGCGACCTCATGGAGGCCATCGGGCTGGACCAGGCGCGCAGCCGCGTCGCCAACTCGCTGCTCGAGGCCAAGGAGGTCGCGCAGGAGCTCGCCGGCGGGCCGGACGGCGGCACGGGCAGCCACGCCTTCCAGCCCGTCGTGCTGCGGCCGAGCTTCACGATGGGCGGCGCGGGCGGCGGCATCGTGTGGCGGCCCGAGGACTTCGAGCCCATGGTGAGCCGCGCGCTCCAGCTCTCGCCCGTCCACGAGGTCCTCGTCGAGGAGTGCCTCTTCGGGTGGAAGGAGTTCGAGCTCGAGCTGCTCCGCGACTCGGCCGGCAACGTCGTGATCGTGTGCTCGATCGAGAACGTCGACCCGATGGGCGTCCACACCGGCGACTCGGTCACCGTGGCCCCGCAGCAGACGCTCACGGACCCGCAGTACCAGGCCATGCGCGACGCGGCGATCAAGGCCATGCGGAGCATCGGGACCTTCGCCGGCGGCTGCAACATTCAGTTCGCCGTCTGCCCCGAGACGGCCCGGATGGTCGTGATCGAGATCAACCCGCGCGTCTCGCGATCCAGTGCGCTCGCCTCCAAGGCGACCGGCTACCCCATCGCCAAGGTCGCGGCCCGCCTCGCGGTCGGGTACACGCTGGACGAGCTGCCCAACGAGGTCACGGGCACCACGAGCGCCTGCTTCGAGCCGTCGATCGACTACGTCGTGACGAAGGTGCCGCGCTTCAACTTCGACAAGTTCGAGGGCGTCGACGAGGCGCTGACGACGCAGATGAAGGCCGTCGGCGAGGTGATGGCGATCGGGCGGTCGTTTCCGGAGTCGCTCCAGAAAGCCTTCCAGAGCCTTGAGCAGGGCTTCTCGGGGCTCGGCGCGGACGGTCCGTTGCCCGACCGCTCGGTCGTCCGGCAGCGGCTCGCGAAACCGTACTGGGACCGCCTGCTGCACGTCCGCAACGCCTTCCGCCTGGGCACGTCCGTGGAGGAGGTCGCCGACGTCACGCGCGTCGACCCGTGGTTCCTGCACCACATCCACGACCTCGTCGCGCTGGAGCGCCGCGTCGAGGCCGCCGTTTCGGGCGAGGTGATGGAAGGCATTTTGCCGTACGACCTGCTCCTCGAAGCGAAGCAGGCCGGCTTCTCGGACGTCCAACTCGGCTACCTCACCGGAACCGACGAGCGCACGATCCAGATGTGCCGGGAAGGCTTCGGCCTGCGCCCGACGTTCCGCGTCGTGGACACGTGCGCTGGCGAGTTCGAGGCCGTCACGCCCTACTTCTACTCGACCTACGACGGGGCCGGCGACCCGCTCGCGATGGAGTCCGTCGTCTCAGACCGCGAGAAGGTGCTCATCCTCGGCTCGGGCCCGAACCGGATCGGGCAGGGCATCGAGTTCGACTATTCCTGCGTCCACGGCGTGCTCGCGGCCAAGGAGATGGGCTACGAGGCGGTCCTGATCAACTGCAACCCCGAGACGGTCTCGACCGACTTCGACGTCGCGGACAAGCTCTACTTCGAGCCCGTGTTCTGGGAGCGCGTCCGCGACGTGATCGAGCACGAGAAGCCGGTCGGCGTGATGGTGCAGCTCGGCGGGCAGACGGCGCTCAAGCTCGCCCGCAACCTGCTCGAGACGGGCGTGCCGCTGTTCGGGACGCCGTTCGAGAACATGGACCTCGCCGAGGACCGCGGCACCTTCGCGCGCATCCTCGAGGAGCTCGGCATCCCGTTCCCGCCCTACGGCATCGCGCACACGGTCGAGGAGGCCGTCGGCGTCGCGGAGGGCATCGGCTACCCAGTCCTCGTGCGCCCGAGCTACGTCTTGGGCGGGCAGGGCATGCGCATCGCCATCAACCGCGACGAGGTCGCGGACTACGTCGCCAACGTGCTCAGGCTCTTCCCGGGCAACGAGGTGCTGCTGGACCGCTACCTCGAGAACGCGATCGAGGTGGACGTCGACCTGCTCTCGGACGGTACGGACGTCCACGTCGCCGGCGTGATGCAGCACATTGAGCCCGCGGGCGTCCACAGTGGCGACTCGACGGCCGTCATCCCGCCGTTCTCGCTGAAGCCGGAGACCGTCGAGATCCTGCGCGAGACGGCGACGCGCATCGCGCTGCGGTTGGGCGTCGTCGGGCTGATGAACGCGCAGCTCGCCGTGCAGAGCGACGCCGCCGGCGACCGGGTCTACGTCATCGAGGCCAACCCGCGCGCGAGCCGCACGGTCCCGTTCGTCGCCAAGGCGACCGGCGTGCCCGTCGCCGCGCTGGGCGCGAAGCTGATGCTCGGCGCGAGCCTCGCTGAGATGCGCGCCTCGGGCGTGCTCGAGTCGTCGCTCGTGGGCTTTGCGGTGAAGGAGCCGGTCTTCTCGTGGGACAAGTTCCCCGAGGTCGCGCGCGAGCTCGGGCCCGAGATGAAGTCCACGGGCGAGGCCATCGCGTTCGTGGACTCGGTCCGCGACGAGCACATCGCGAAGCCGTACGAGATGCGCAACCTGTACCTGTCGCGGTAGCCGAACACCGCACGCGGGTCCGGAGCACGTTGGCCCCGGACCCGCGTCGGCGCTTGGCCGCAGAAGCCACGCGGTATGTGCCGCGTTCAGTCCGCGTCGTTGCGGTCGTGGAGCTGGAGGTCGACCTCGAACGGGTCGACGGCGAAGGCGAACTCGGTCGCGTGGAGGCCGTTGCGCCAGAGGACGGCGGCGGCGGAGACGGGCAGCAGCACGAACGCGACGGCGGCGGCGGCGAGGGACTGGCGGAGAGACATCATCGGACCGGGGTGATTGACGCAGTGCAGCATGTACTGCCGCGCCGCGTCAAAAGTTGCGGACCGGGCGTGCTCCGATTCCTGACTCCACCGGCGTACATGCCCGCTGTAGCCCGCTCCGGCACCTCCCCGAATTCTGCACAGGGCGTGCGCTCCCACGCACGGCGGCACCGGTCGCGTGTCAGAGCCAGACGCGACGGCCGGCGCTCAGCCGGGGCCCGTGTCCCGGGACGCGCCCCGCAGATTCACGGTCCGTGTGCCAACCGCGTCGCCCGGGCCGTCGTACGGACGGCAGACGCACCTTTGTTTTCCATGGAGATCGTTCTGCCGGCCCCATCCGTCTCGTCCCACATCCGCTCCGTCGACAACGCCGCGGCGGCGGACGGGCTCGCACCGCGCCTGCGCGTCGTCGTGGTCGGCGTCGGCCACGGCGGGCTCGAGTGCGTGCAGGCGCTTCGGCGCGAGCCCGTCGACGTGCTCCTCGTCGACCGCCACAACTACCACACGTTCCAGCCGCTGCTCTATCAGGTCGCGACGGCGGGCCTCGACATGGCCGACGTGACGCAGCCGGCGCGCCACATCTTCCAGAAGCAGGACAACGTCGACTTCCGCATGGGCACAGTCGTCGGGGCCGACCTCGACGCGCGGCTGCTGATCATGGACGAGGGCCTGCCCGTCCCGTACGACGTCCTGGTGCTCGCCGCGGGCGCGACGACGGCCTACTTCGGCGTCGACGGAGCCGAGGCGCACGGCTTCCCGGTGAAGAGCGCCGAGGAGGCCGTCGCCCTGCGGAGCCATGTCCTGCGCCAGTTCGAGGCCGCCAACCGCAACCCCGCGCTCGTCGACGCCGGCGCGACGACCGTCGCCGTCGTCGGCGGCGGCGCGACGGGCGTCGAGATGGCGGGCGCGCTCCACGAGCTGTTCAGCCGCGTCCTCGCCCGCGACTTCCCCGCGCTCGACGTCTCGGGCCGCGCCCGCGTCGTGCTGGTCGAGGGCGGCCCGCGGCTCATGACGGCCTACGACCCCGAGCTGAGCGCGTACACCGCGAAGACGCTCCGGAGCCGCGGCGTCGAGGTCCGCCTCGAGACGCAGGTCGCGCGCGTCACGCCGGCAGGCGTCGAGCTGGCCGGCGGCGAGGTCCTCGCGGCGCGGACGGTCGTGTGGGCCGCGGGCGTGCGCGCGGCCCCGCTCGCGGCCGCGCTCGGCGTGGAGACGACGCACGGCGGCCGCATCGTCGTCGACGGCACGCTCCGCGTGCCCGGCCACCCCGAGGTGTTCGTCGTCGGCGACATCGCCGGTGCGACCGACGCCTCGGGCGAGCTGTACCCGCAGGTCGCGCAGGTCGCGATCCAGCAGGGCCGCCACGCGGCCGCGCAGATGCGCGCCGTCGCCGCGGGCCACGAGCCGCGCGCGTTCGCGTACCGCGACCTCGGCAACATGGCCACGATCGGCCGCAACGCGGCGATCTTGCAGCTCCCGAGCGGGTTCACGCTGCGCGGGTTCGTGGCCTGGCTGGGCTGGCTCGTCGTGCACGTGCTCGCCTTGGCCGGCTTCCGCAACCGCGTCGCCGTGCTCTTCTCGTGGGTCTACAACTACTTCACCTACGACCGCGGGCCGCGCACCATCGTCGCGCCCGCCCGGTCCGAGCCGCCCGCCCCGACGTGATCCGCACCGCCCTTCTCCTCGCCGCCGTCGCCCTCGCCGGGTGCGAGCAGCCCGCCCCCGCCGCCCCGGCCCCGGCCGACACCGTCGCGCCAGCGGCGGCTGGCGCGCAGACCGACACCGTCTCGCAGACGGCCCCGGACACGTCGGTCGTGGCTGCGCTGCCGCGGGCCGTCGACCCGCAGCGCCTCGCGGTCGTGATGCCGTCGCAGGTCGGCGACCTCCGCCGGACGCAGCTCACGTCCGACTCGGACGGCGCGCTCGGCCTCTCCGTCTCGCGCGCGCGGGCCGTCTACGGGACGGGCCCGCAGGCCGTGACGCTGCTGCTCGTCGACGTCGGCTCGGCCGAGGGCGCGCGCCTGATGGGCATGGGCGTCCCCCCGACGGGCCGCCTCAAGGGCCAGCCCGTCGACCGGAAGCAGACGTCGACGCGGTCGACGGTGCGGATGCAGCTCAACGGCCGCTACGTCGTCGAGGCGTCCGGCAACCGCATCGGGCTGGACCTGCTCGACGTCTTCGTGCAGACCATCGCCGTCGCCCCGCTGCCGGAGTAAGGCGTACACCGGGACGCCAGCGTACCGGCCTGCTCGGGCGGGACTCGTTTTCCCCGATCCGGGGGATTGACGCCCGCCCGCCGCGGCCCGACGTTGCGGACATGACCGACACGCCCCGCCCCGTCCGCCTCGCCGTCGCCGAAGACCACGCGGGTCTCCGGGACTCGCTGCTGCGCCGCCTCGGCTTCTTCCCCGCCGTCGAGGTCGTCCTCGCGGCTCCGGACGGGGCCGCGCTCGTCGAGGGCATGGCCGAGGCCCGGCCCGACGTCGTCCTGATGGACATCGAGATGCCGACGCTCGACGGCGTCGCCGCGGCCGAGATCGTCGCCGCACGGTGGCCCGGCGCGGCCGTCGTGATGCTGACCGTGTTCGAGGACGAGACGCGCATCGCCGAGGCCCTCGCCGCCGGCGCGGCGGGCTACCTGCTCAAGGACGAGCCCGCCGAGACCATCGTCGCCGCCGTGCTCGACGCCGCGCGCGGCGGCTCGCCCGTCTCGGACCACGTCGCCTCGGCGCTCGTCCGCCGCGTCCGCACGGAGGCGACGGCCCGCCGCGACGCCGCGCGCCGCCTCGACGCGCTCGGGCTCACCGCCCGCGAGCACGAGGTGTTCGCGATGCTCGCGACCGGCGTCGCCGACGACGCCATCGCCGACGCGCTCTTCCTGAGCCTCCACACGGTCCAGAGCCACACCAAGAGCCTCTTCCGCAAGCTCGACGTCCACACGCGGGCGGCAGCCGTGCGGGCGGCGGCGGGCTACGGGCTCGGCTGACGGCGGGCTCGGCTGATGGCGGGCACGGGCCGGCGGGGGCTCGCGGACCCTCGCGCCGGCGTCCCCGCGGTCCCGGTCGTCAGGACGACTGCCGGGGCGGCGAGCCGGACACCGGGCGCTCGCTGCGGCACTGGCACGCTCTGGTGCAGATCCCCCGTGCGCGGGAGGCCGGGGGCCGGCCGCGTCGATAGCTTGCCTGCCACGCCACCCTCGCGCCCATGCCCCGCCTGCTGCCTCTCGCCGTCCTGCTCGCCGCCTCGGCCACGGCCATTCCGGCGGCCAGCGCCCAGACCCGCTCCGGCACGCTCGCCGCCGGCGACGTCACACTCACGTCGGGCGAGTTCGTGGACGAGTACCCCGTCCAGGTCCGCGCCGGCGAGACGGTTCACGTCGAGGTGACCGGGCAGGGCTTCGACACGTACGTCCTCGTCAAGGACGCCGCGGGCCGGCAGGAGGACAACGACGACTGCACCGAGGGCGAGACGACGCGCTCCTGCGTCGACTTCACCGCCGA
>JAYWIE010000612.1:0-1934 GCA_043789155.1 Rubricoccaceae bacterium
GTCGAGCGGGCGCTGATGAAGGTCGAGGGCGTCGAGGCGGCGACCGTCAACCTCGCGACGGAGCGCGCGGCCGTCCGCTACGACGCGGGCCGCGTGCGCCCGGCGGACCTCACTGCGGCTGTCGAAAAGGCGGGCTACGACGTGCTCGCGGCCGAGTCGCCGGACGCCGAGCAGGACGCCCGCGACGCCGGCCACGCCGCGCTCCGCCGCCGGTTCGCGTGGGCCGCGGCGCTGACCGCGCCCATCGTACTGCTGGACATGGGCCCGATGGTCGTCCCGGGCGGCATGGCGTGGCTCGAGTCCGTCGCGCCGATGCAGACGGTCTGGCTCGCGATGTTCGCGCTCGCGACGGCCGTCCAGCTCGGGCCCGCGCGCGCGTTCTACCGTGCCGGCTGGGCGGCTGCGCGCCACGGCTCGCCCGACATGAACACGCTGGTCGCGCTCGGGACGTCGGCCGCGTACGGCTACTCGGTCGTGGCGACGTTCGCGCCGGGCGTGCTGCCGCCGGGCGCGGTCCACGTGTACTACGAGGCCGCGGCCGTCGTCGTGACCCTCATCCTGCTCGGCAAGGTGCTCGAGACGGTCGCGAAGGGGCGCACGAGCGAGGCCATCCGCCGGCTCGCCGCGCTGCGGCCTGCGACGGCGCACGTCGTTCGGGGCGGCGTGGAGACGGACGTGCCCGTGGAGCGCGTGCGCGTGGGCGACGTCGTCCGCGTGCGCCCCGGCGAGACCGTCCCCGTCGACGGCGCGGTGACAGAGGGCACGACGTACGTCGACGAGTCGATGCTGACGGGCGAGCCCGTGCCGGTCGTGAAGGCGGCCGGCGCGGCGGTCGTCGGCGGGACCGTGAACGGGGCCGGCAGCGTGCTCGTCCGGACCGAGCGCGTCGGGGCGGACACGGCGCTCGCGCAGATCGTGCGCCTCGTCGAGGACGCGCAGGCGTCGCGGCCGGCCATCCAGGCCCTCGCCGACCGCGTCGTGGCCGTGTTCGTGCCGGCCGTGCTCGCCGTCGCGGCCGCCGTGTTCGGGCTGTGGCTGTGGCTCGGGCCGGACCCGGCGCTGACGTACGCGCTCGTCGCGACGGTCTCGGTGCTCATCATCGCGTGCCCGTGCGCGATGGGCCTCGCGACGCCCGTGGCGGTCATGGTCGGGACGGGCCGCGCGGCCGAGGCCGGCGTCCTCTTCCGCCGCGGCGAGGCGCTGCAGACGCTCTCCGAGGCGACGGTCGTCGCCTTCGACAAGACGGGCACGCTCACGCTCGGCCGGCCGACGCTGACGGACGTCGAGACGGCTCCGGGGGCCGAGCGGGCCGACGTGCTGCGGCTCGTCGCGGCCGTCGAGGGCCCGAGCGAGCACCCGGTCGGCCGCGCGCTCGTCGCGGCCGGCGGGGGAGACCTGCCGGGCGTGACGGGCTTCGAGGCGCTGCCCGGCCTGGGCGTCCGCGGGACCGCGGACGGGCGCGACGTCGCCGTCGGGGCGGACCGGTTCATGGCGCACCTCGGGCTCGACGTCGCCGCGTTCGCCGGCGTCGCCGTGCGGCTCGCCGACGCCGGCAAGACGCCGCTCTACGCGGCCATCGCCCCCGGGCCAGGTCAGGCGCTGCGCGTCGCGGCGTGCCTCGCCGTGTCGGACCCGCTCCGGCCCGAGGCTGCGGCGGCCGTCGCCAGCCTGCACCGGCAGGGCGTCCGGGTGGCGATGGTCACCGGCGACAACGCCCGCACGGCGGCCGCCGTCGGCCGGGCGCTCGGCATCGACGACGTCCGCGCCGAGGTGCCGCCGGCGGGCAAGGCCGCGGCCGTCCGCGAGCTGCAACGCGGCCCCGGCGGCCGGCCGGCGCGCGTCGCCTTCGTCGGCGACGGCATCAACGACGCGCCCGCGCTCGCGCAGGCGGACGTCGGCGTCGCGATCGGGACCGGCACGGACGTCGCGGTCGA
>JAYWIE010000613.1:0-6756 GCA_043789155.1 Rubricoccaceae bacterium
CTCGAGAACGCGGCCTCGGTCTCGGGCCTGCTGCTGACGACGCAGACGGTCATCGTGGACATGCCGGAGCCGGAGTCGCCGATGGGCGGCGGCGGCGGCGGCATGGGTGGCATGAGCGGCGGCATGGACTTCTAGGGTCCGGCCAGACGTCTCGAGCGCTCCCGGCGCTGCGGGCGGCTCTCCTCCGGGAGGGCCGCCCGTGCGCGTTCGCGGCGAGCCGCGTGGCACCGAACGGGGGCGCAGACGTCCAACACACCCCACCCGTGACGTCCCCGATGCATGCCACCGTCCTGACCCTGGCTGTCCTGCTCGTCGGGTGCACGGTGCAGATCGGCCCGTCGCGGCCGGTCACCGCGGCTGCGCCGCCGCTGCACGCGGCCGACGTCGAGCAGGGCGTCCATGCTGCGACGAACGCGGCCCGCCGCCGCGAGCGCCTCGGCGCGCTCGCTTCCGACGACGCGCTCGCGGCCGTCGCCCGTCGGCACAGCGCGGACATGGCCCGGCGCGGCTACTTCGCCCACACGTCGCCGGACGGCACGGACGTCAACGCGCGCGCCGCGCGCGACGGGCTGACGTGCCGCGTGAGCGTCGGCCGGCAGACGCGCGTCGGCTTCGCCGAGAACCTCGCGCAGGTGTGGCGCTACAGCCGGTGGCGCGAGACCCGCTCGGCCGCGGGCACGCGGCGGACCTACGACTGGCGCACGACGGCCGAGGTCGTCCGCGAGACCGTCGACGGCTGGCTCGGGAGCCCCGGCCACCGCCGCAACCTGCTCGGGCCGGCCACGCGCGAGGGCGTCGGCGTGGCCGTCGCCGGCGACGGGGCCGTCTATGTCACGCAGGTGCTCTGCTGACGGGCCTCTGCTGGTGGCCCGCAGCAGGCGTCGCAGGGCGAGCCGCCGCACGCGGCGGCGGGCCGAGGCGGAACGTTCGCGAGACGTGCCCCGGCGTCGCCCGGGCGAGGACCGGCCGCCCGGCCGCCCGCCGCGCCCGACCCAGTCGCACGAGCGCGCGCGCCCGCGGCCCGAAGCGCCGCCACACGATGTAGGTCACGAGGGCCTTGACGGCGTAGCCTCCGGCGATCAGGGCGACGTGGACGACAGTCATCGGGAACGGCGGGCGGGAGACGAACGGCAGCGGAGTGCACGTATCGTCCGGCAGACGGCCGGCCGTAGCGCGAGGGTCCGCCCCGCCGCCGATTCGGCGCGTCTTTGCGAACCCGTGCGCCCGACCGGCATTTGCGACCCATGACCGCTCCGCTGCCCGCCCGCTTCCGCCGCCTCGCGTGGGGTGCGCTCGTCTACAACGTGCTCGTCGTGCTGTGGGGCGGCGTCGTGCGGGCGTCGGGCTCGGGCGCGGGCTGCGGCGACCACTGGCCGTTCTGCAACGGCGAGATCGTCCCGTCGAACCCCGCCCTGAACACGGTCGTCGAGTTCGCGCACCGCGTGACGTCCGGGCTGGCGCTGCCGCTCGTGGCCGTGCTCGTGTGGCAGGCGTTCCGGATCACGCCGCGCGGCCACGTCATCCGCAAAGCGGCTGCCGCGGCGGGCGTGTTCATCGTGCTCGAGGCGGCGCTCGGCGCGGGCCTCGTGCTGTTCAAGTACGTCGCGTACAACCCGAGCTACGCGCGCGCGGTCTGGATGGCGGCGCACCTCGTCAACACGCTGCTGCTGCTCGGCGCGCTCGCGCTCGTGGCGTGGTGGGCGCGCGGCGGAGGCGTGCCGAGGCAGGTCTCGGCCGGACGCGCCGCGGCTGTCGGCGCGGCGCTCGTGGCCGTGCTCGTGCTCGCCGTCGGCGGGGCGGTGAACGCCCTCGCGGACACACTCGCGGTCGGCGGCGGGCTGGACCCGGCCGCGCACCCGGTCGTCGCCGCGCTCGTCGGGCTGCGGTGGCTGCACCCGACGATGGCCTTCGTCGCGCTCGGCGTCGTCGCGGCCTCGGTGTGGGCGAGCCGCGGCTCGGGCGCGGCGGTCGTGCAGCGCGGCACGACCGTGCTCGCGCTGTTCGTGGTCCAGATGGGCGTCGGGGCGCTGAACGTCGGGCTGAACGTGCCGGTGTGGATGCAGATCGTGCACCTGCTCTCGGCGGACGTCGTGTGGATCGCGCTCGTGCTGTGGGCGGCCGAGGCGCTCGCGGCCCCGAGCCCGCGTGTGGCGCGCGAGGCGCGGCTCGCCGTCGCGGCCTGATGTGCGTCCTGTTCGTCGCCGTCGGCGTCCACCCGCGGCACGCGCTCGTGCTGGCCGGCAACCGCGACGAGGCGCACGCCCGCCCGACGGCCGCGCTCGCGCGGTGGGCGGACGCGCCGCACGTGCTCGCCGGGCGCGACCTCGAGGCCGGCGGCGCATGGCTCGGCGTGACGAACGCGGGCCGCTGGGCGACCGTCACCAACGTCCGCGACCCCGCCTCGGTCCGCGCCGACGCGCGCTCGCGCGGCGCGCTCGTCGCCGGCTTCCTGCGCGGGACCGACACGCCGGCCGCCTACGCCGCGCGCGTGCAGGCCGAGCGCGACGGCTTCAACGGCTTCAACCTGCTCGTCGGCGACGGCCGCGACGTCTGGATCGCGTCGACGCGGCGCGACGCCGGGCCGCTCGCGCCGGGCGTCTACGGCCTCTCCAACGACACGCTGGACACGCCGTGGCCCAAGCTCACGCGCGGCCGCGACGCCTTCGCCCGCGCCCTCGCCTCCGAGACTCTCACCGACGACGATCTGCTCCCCTTCCTGGCCGACGAGACGCCGGCTCCGGACGCCGACCTGCCCGAGACGGGCGTCGGGCTCGCGCTCGAGCGCGTCCTGTCGCCGCTCTTCATCCGCGGCGAGCGCTACGGCACGCGCGCCTCAACGGCGCTGACCGTCGGCGACGCCGGCGTCCGGATCGCGGAGCAAGCGTGGGGGGCGGACGGCGCGCGCGGCCCCCGGACGGTGCTGGAAGCGGCGCTCGGCCGGGTTCAGGCCGGCCCGTAGAAGGCGACGAGGATGCCGATCAGGACGGCGACGACGCCGACGAGCCGTGACGCCGCGCCGTAGCCGACGACGCGGCGCAGCGCGTCGACGACCCGCGCCTCGGCGGGGTCCGACACCCGCTCGCGCGTGCGCCGGAGCGACATGACCTGCCGCCGGACACCGATGCCGACGCCGGCCGCGGCCGCCGCGACGATGCCGGCCGTGTGCGCGGGCGCGAGCCACGTCGCGAGCGCCAGCCCGAGCGCGCCCGTGCCGAGCCCGACGCCCGCCTCGGCGAGCGAGATCAGGACCTGCCGCGAGAGGCCGGGGCTGAGGCGCAGCAGGCGGTTGGTGAGGTCCCAGCCCGCGGCCGGGGCCGCGAGCGCGCCCGCGAGGCACGCCACGACGGCGAGAACGGCGCTCATGCGCGCGGACGCTCGGCCCCGGGCACGCCCGCCCCGGGCACGCCCGGCCCGGCGGAGTCCGGCCCGAGCAGGTCGGCTGCGGCCTGCCGCGCGAGCGCGTCGGCGGCCTCGGGCGTCGCCGCCTCGGCGTAGATGCGCAGGATGGGCTCGGTGTTCGACGCGCGGACGTGCGCCCAGCCGGCGTCCGTGTCCACCTTGACCCCGTCGACGGTCGAGACGCGCGCGCCGGGCGTCTGCTGCGCCTTGGCGGCGTAGGCGTCGAGGAGGGCGCGGGCGTCCATCTCGGGCGTGAGCTGCACCTTGTGCTTGGCGATGGCATAGACGGGCAGGCCCTGGCGGACCTCGCTCAGGCGCTGCCCGGTCTCGGCGAGGTGCTGGAGCACGACCGCGACCCCGACGAGCGCGTCGCGGCCGTAGTGCAGCCCCGGCACGATGACGCCGCCGTTGCCCTCGCCGCCGATGACGGCCCCGACGCGCTGCATCGCGCGGACGACGTGGATCTCGCCGACGGCCGAGCGCTCGACGGTCTGCCCGTGCCGGGCCGCGACGTCCTCGATGAGCCGGGACGACGAGAGGTTGGTCGCGACCGGCCCCGGCGTCTTGCCGAGGACGAAGTCGGCCGCGACGACCTGCGTCAGCTCCTCGCCGAGAAAGCGCCCGCCGTCCTCGACGAACGCGAGCCGGTCGACGTCCGGGTCGACGACGATGCCGAGGTCCGCGCCGGACTCGGCGACGCGCGCGAGGATCTGGCCGATGTGGGCCGGAAGCGGCTCGGGGTCGTGGGCGAAGCGGCCCGTGACGTCGGCGTTGAGTACCTCGACGCGCGTCACGCCGAGCGCGCGCAGCATCTCGGGGACGGCGAACGCGCCGACCGAGTTGACGGCGTCCACGACGACCGAGAAGCCGCGCGCGGCGATGGCCGCGGTGTCGACGAACGGGAGGGCGAGGATCTGCTCGATGTGGTACGGCAGCAGGTCGTCCGTCTGGTAGCTCCCGAGCGCCTCGTAGCCGACGGTCTGCGCGGCCACGCCCGCGCCCGGTCCTGTCCCGTCGGCGAGCGCGAGGACCTCGGCCCCCTCGTCCGGCCCGAGAAACTCGCCGCGGCGGTCGAGCAGCTTGAGCGCGTTCCACTGCGCCGGGTTGTGGCTCGCGGACAGGATGACGGCCCCGTCGGCGCGGTGCTTGAGCACGCCCATCGCGACCGTCGGCGTCGTCGCGAGGCCGCCGTCGACGACGTCGCAGCCGGCGGCCTGCAGGGTCGCGGTGACGATGCGCGCGCAGACGTCGCCCGTGACGCGCCCGTCGCGGCCGACGACGACGCGCGGCCGGGCTTCGGTCTGGCGCGAGAGCCACGCCCCGAAGGCCGACGCGTAGCGGACGAGCACGGCCGGGTCGAGGCCGTCGCCGAAGACGCCGCGGATGCCGGCGACGGTTGCGAGAAGGGGCATGGGGACGGGATACGGGATGTGGGAAGGGGGATGAGCAGAGCGTCGTCCCAGCGGCGTCAATATCCCAACAGTGCTCCGGCCCGGCTCTGCCCATCCCGCATCCCGCATCCCACTTCCCATCCTCCCCCCTTTCCGCCGCTTATTGACGAAACATGCCGGCCGGCCGCCGTTCATTTCTCTGTCCGCCACCCCGCCGATGAGAACCGCCGTCGCGACCGCCGTCCCGTCCGTCTCCGCCGTGGCCTCGCCGCGGGCCGACGCCCTGCGCACGACGTTTGCCGACTTCAAGGAGCTGCTCAAACCCGGCATCACGACGTTCGTCGTCGTCATGGCGGCCGCGGGCTACGTTCTCGCCGCGACCGGCCCCATCGACTGGCTCACGCTGCTCGGGCTGATGCTCGGCACCGGCCTCTCGGCCGGCGGCGGGGCCGCGCTCAACCACGCGCTCGAGCGCGAGCACGACGCGCGCATGGCGCGGACGGCCGCGCGCCCGGTCCCGGCCGGCCGCGTCAGCGCCGCCGCGGCGACCGCCTACGGCGTCGTCTGCGCCGCGCTCGGCGCGGGCGTCCTCTTCCAGACGACGAACCCAGTCACGACGGGCCTCGCCGTGCTGACGGTCGTGCTCTACGTCGCGGTGTACACGCCGCTGAAGCGCGTCTCGGTCTGGAACACGCTCGTCGGGGCCGTCCCCGGGGCGCTGCCCGCGCTCGGCGGGGCCGCGGCGGCGTCGGGCCGGGCAGACGCGATCGGCTGGGCGCTCTTCGCGGTCCTCTTCCTGTGGCAGCTGCCGCACTTTTTCGCCCTCGCCTGGATGTACCGCGAGGACTACCGCTCGGCTGGCTACCGCATGCTCCCCACCGGCCGCGGCGGCGAGCGCGCGCTCGCCTGGATCGTGCTCGTGTCGACGCTGATGCTGCTCGTCGCGGGCGTCGTGCCGGCGGCGCTCGGCAAGGCCGGCCCGCTCTACCTCGGCGGCATGGGCGTGCTCGGCGTCGCGTTCACGCTGCCCGCGTTCTCGTTCTTCTCGGAGCCCGACGACACGCGCGCGCGCCGCCTGCTGCTGGCCTCGATCGCGTACATCCCGGCCTTCTTCGGCCTCGTCGTCGTGGACTTCCTGCTGCGCTGAGCGAGGCCACACGTCCCGCAGGGCCTGACACCGTTTCCGAGGAATGGTGATGCGCTTTCAGATGTCATAGGACTTGCGCAGTTGCCCTTGAACCGACCCGAACGCTCTTGAAAACGTCATTCCCGCGCGCGCGGGAACCCAGAGTACAGACTGGAAGGGCGTCGTCCCGATTCTGGATTCCCGCGTGCGCGGGAACGACGGCAAGAGGGGGACGCCCGACTGCGTGAGTCCTATGTCATCCCGGCCCCCGAGCCGGGATCTGCCTTTGGGGGTTTGCCGAGCAAGGCAGATCCCGGGTCAGGCCCAGGATGACATGAAGGGACACCATCCCATTGGGCGCGAACGGTATTACTTGACGCCCGCGCTCATCTCGAGCATCCGCTCGATGGGGCGCAGCGCCGCCACGCGCAGCGTCTCGTCCATGACGAGTTCGGGGGCCTGGTGCTTGAGGCAGAGGTAGAGCTTCTCGAGCGTGTTGAGCTTCATGTGCGGGCAGTCGTTGCAGGCGCAGCCGTTGTCCGGCGGGGCCGGGATGAACGACTTGCCGGGGCTGTCCTGCTGCATCGCGTGCAGGATGCCCGACTCGGTCGCGACGATGAACGCCGTCGCGGGGCTCTCCTTGGCGAAGCGCCGGATGGCCGCCGTGCTGCCGACGAAGTCCGCGTGGCGCAGCACGGGCTCCTCGCACTCGGGGTGCGCGAGCACGGGCGCGCCCGGGTGGCGGACCTTGAGGCGGACCAGCTTCTGGTCCGAAAAGATCTCGTGGACGATGCAGGAGCCGTCCCACAGCAGCATGTCGCGGCCGGTCTGCGCGTTGAG
>JAYWIE010000614.1:0-6745 GCA_043789155.1 Rubricoccaceae bacterium
GGCCATCGGGTGAACCCGAACCGGTGGGCAGTGGCAGACGGGAACAGCGGGGGGAGACGACAGAGGAGCGGGCGGGGCCGGCGTCCGGGGTGACGCGGGGGGTGCGTCGGTGGGGTTTGGACGCCGGCCCGGCGGAGCGCGCGGAGGTGGAAGGCGAGTGCCACTGGCTACCGGTTCGGGTTCACCCGATGGCCCCTCCCCACTGGCGCGCGAGCGCAGCAAGCGGCTACCCCTGCGTGTTCTCGCGGACGACGACGCCGTTGCCGCCGCGCTGCCTCGTCTGCCGGAAGGACGAGTCCGGGTAGTCCGAGCGCGAGAGGACCGAGCCGTCGGCGGCGTCGCCCGACGAGAGGAGCGTCCGGAGCAGCGTGCCCGAGACGACGCCCGTGGCCGAGACCGCGAAGTTGGCCCCGTAGTAGCGCGTGCGGACGGCCCCGTCGGGCCCGCCGTCGCGGACGGTGCCGGTGCCGTTCGTGTTGAGCGTCACGACCGGGTCGCGGACCGTGAGCGCCTCGCGGAGGTTGGCGTTGGCGTAGGACACGACGGCCGTGCCCTCGGCGGGCGAGTAGACCTGCGCGACGCGCCACGAGTCGTAGGCCGCGAACGACGCCTCGGCGTTCAACGACGTGCCGGCGAGGTACGGGACCGTGCCTGCGCCGAGGGCGGCGACGAACGCATCGAGCGAGGCGTAGCTGAGGAACGTGAGCGCGACCGTCTCGACGGCGTCGAACGAGACGCCGCCCGGCCCTGCGACGAGGCGCGCGTGCTGGACGCGCGCGGACCAGACGCCGACGCCCTGAGGCTGGCGGTACTGGAGCTGGACGAGGTAGCCCTTGGTGTTGACCGCGTCGTAGACGCCCGTGTAGGTCGTCGTGTCGACGCTCGCGCGGGCGGCGGCCCGGACGGACGCGAGCGCGGCCGGCAGCGGGGCGACCCGCGGCGCGGCGACCCGCGGCGGGGCGACCCGCGGCGCGGTGCTGTCGGACCGGAACGCCGTGTCCATTCGGGACCTCTGCGCGGGCGTCGTGGCAGCGGTCGCCGGCCGCGCCGCGCCGTCGACGCCGAGCGCGAAGAGGCTCTCGACGTCCTCGAAGGCCTCGGCGACGATGGCCTGCTGGTCCGACGAGACCGGCGGGAGGGCGGCGGGCCCGCCGGGGGCGGCCGTGCCGGCGTCGCAGCCGGCGACCGAGAGCGCGACCAGCGCCAGCGCGGCGGCCGAGAGCGCGACGAGGCGGAGGAGGCGGGTGTGCCGCGGGGCGCGCGGCCGGTGCGCTGCGGGGCGGTGTGCCGGCAGGCGGTGCGCCAGCAGGTGGCGGGGCCGCCCGAGGAGAGGCGTGGGAGTCATGGCAGGGAGGGAGGTGCCGGCCCGGGCCGGCGTCGGTCGTGGCCACCCGGCCGGCACAGGGGGCCGCCGGGAGTCCGGAGGGATCGAGCGGCCTCCCCTGCCTCCCATGTCTGCCGGGTGCGCGTGCGCGCGGCGGCGTAGACTCGGGGTCAGGATCGTCTGCTCGTACGAGGGTGGGGGATCCGGGACGCGCAAGCGTCCCCGGACGCGAGAGCGTCCTGCGCGGTCACCGGGGTCTGTTAGCGCTGCCCCGGTGGCCGTGCGTGCGTGTCTAGGGCGGTCTCATCGGCGGGGCGGGTGAGTGGACGGGGGAGGGGTGGCCGGCGCGCGGCGCGGCGCGCGGTGCGGCGTGGCGGGCCGCGGGGCGGCGAGCACGACCCGGACCTCGGCGCGGTCAGGGCCGAGGTCGCGGCGGACGATGCGGCGGACCGTGCCCGCGCCGGTCGAGCGGACGACCCGGTCGCGCTCGGCGGCGGCGAGCGCGTAGCGGTCGCGGTCGAGGCGCGCGCGCGCGTCGCGGAGGCGCTCGTCGTGGGCGCGGTGCCAGTCGTCCAGGCGGGCGGCGGGGCGGGCGGACTGGAGGGCCTCCGCCTGCGCGAGCGCGGCCGCGAGCACGTCCACGTCGGCCCGAGCGTCCGCGAGGCGCGCCGGCGCGTCGAAGCCGGCGGCGACCCGCTCAGCGGTCCGGTCCGCCTCGGCGCGGGCTGCGGCGAGGCGCGCGCGCAGCGGGGCAGCGTCCGCTGCGGGCACGTCGGCCGGGGGGCGTTCGGCGAGGAGCGCCGCGACGTCCGCCTGCGCCTGTCGGACCCGAAAGCGCGCGTCGTCGGCCGCACGCGAGGCGAGGAGCGCGACGGTGTCGCCGACGGCGAGCCGGTCGCCCTCGGCGACCAGCAGGCGCGGCGGCCAGGCCGGGTCGTGGGCGAACGAGACCCGGCGGACGTCCGAGCGGCCGGCACCGTCGGCCGCGGGGAGGCCCACGGCGACGCCGTCCGGGAGGAAGAGCCGGAGCGTGACCTGGCCCGTCTCGGCGACGCCGCCGGCGAGCTCGAGCCGGTCGAGGTCCGCCGTCGTCGCGAACTGGAGCGCGAGGTGCCGGTCGGCCCCCGAGACCGTGTTGAACTGGAACTCGTCCGGCGTGAGGCCCGCGGCCTCGGTGAGCGTGAGCTGGCCGTCGATGAGGTGGCGGACGGGCCGGCCGTCGCGCGTGCGCGGGACGAGCGCGTCGAGGTCGGCGAGGGCGCGGCCGGCCATGTCGACGGTCTGGCGCGAGACCGAGACGTGCGGCCCGCGGTGCGCGACGACGCGCGCGGGGCGGAAGTCCGCCGTGTAGGCCGGCCCGAGCGAGAAGACGGAGCCCGAGGTCGAGTCGCGGACGAGGAGCGTGGTCGCGCCCGTCGTGCCGACGGCGTCGAAGCGGCCGGCGAGGCGGCGGAGGTGCTGCGGGTCCGAGGCCTCGACGTCGACCGAGACGAGGTAGCCCTCGGCGGACCAGTCGAGAAAGTCCCGGACGGCGGCCGGGGCGTCCGCCTGGACGCGGCGGACGAGGCGCTGGTAGCCGTCGTGCTGGACGACGGCGAAGGGGACGGTCGCGAGGACGAAGACGACCCCGAAGAACGAATCCGCGCGCGAGCCGGTCCGCGTGCGGTAGGCCGTCTCCTGGCGGTTGTAGTACGGGAAGACGCCTCGGCGGTCCGACCACGGCCAGAAGACGCGGACGCCCTGCGTGGTCCACGTGTCGAGGAACGGGTGCGAGAGGTAGCCCACGACGGTCGCGGCGTAGAGGTGCGTGAGGCCGAGCCAGACGAGCGGGAGCGCGGCGAGCGCGACCGCGAGCTGGGCCGCGTAGCAGTGCGTGATCGTGCGGTGCCCGAAGCGGCGCTCGATGCGCCGCGCGAGCGGCGCGAAGACGCGGCCGACGGTCGAGCCGAGGGTGTCGACGTCCGGCGCGGCGGCCGCGGCCGAGGCGACGACGACGCCCGTGGCGGTCCACGGGAGGTGGAAGAAGACCGCGGCGACCGTGTAGCCGAGGACGCCGCCGGCGACGTGCGTGCCGAGCCTCATGGGGATGGTTGAGGGGTGGAAGGGTTGAGAGGTTGAGGGGGTCGAAGAAGAGGAAGGGGTGGAAGGGGAAAGGGGGCTTGGGCTGGTGGCCCGGGTCATGAGGTGGGGGGCTCGTCGAAGCGGACGGTGCGGGTGGGGTTGAGGCGGCGGAGGTGCGCGAGGACGTCGGCGGGGTCCGCCTCGGGCGTGAAGGGGAGCGGGAGGGCGTCGGCACCGACGAGGGCGCGGAGGACCGGGTCGCGCAGGATGAACCCGGTCGGCGAGCGCTGGACGGTCATCGGGTGGGGGGACGACGCCGGCATGGGGAGGGGGGAAGAGGTGCCCGGGGGTCTAGCTGCGGAACATGACCGTCTGGAGGGCCCACGCCTCGGCGTCGTCCGCGTCGGTGCGGCGGACGGAGAGCTCGACGGTGTACTCGCCCTGGGGCGCGAAGAGGCCGTTGGGGCCCGTGCCGCGCCAGGCGGCGGTGCGCGGGCCGCGCGTCTCGCGGCGCTCCTCGGCGAGCTGCCGGACGAGCGCGAGGGAGCCGTCGGGCTGGCGCTGCACGACCCGGATCTGGACGAGGGCCGGCCCGGCGAGCGTGTAGCGGATCTCGCACGGGCCCGTGAAAGCGTTGAAGGTGGGGTCGACCCGGAAGCCCGAGACGAGCGCGCCGTCGGTGAGGCCGGCGGGGGGCGCGCACCCGGCGGCCGCGAGGAGGACACCGAGGAGGGGGACGTAAAAGCGGTGCGTCATGACCGGGCGGGGCGGGGCGTCTCGCCGAGCGCGCCGGCCTCGACGAGGCGGCGGAGGCTGGCCTCGTCGACGTGCGTGTAGACCTCCGTCGTCTGGATGGAGGCGTGGCCGAGGAGGTCCTGGACGCCGCGGATGTCGCCGGTGCGGCGGAGCGTGCGCGTGGCGAAGGTGCGCCGGAGCACATGCGGCGTGAGCGGGTGGCGGACGCCGGCGCGCGTGCCCGTGCGGCGGCACTCGCGCGCGACCTGGCGCGGGTCGAGCGGGTGCCCGGCGAGCGAGACGAAGACCTCGGGGGCGGCTGTCGGCACGTGGCGGCGGACGGCGAGCCAGTCGAAGAGGGCCGGGTAGGCGAAGCCGACGAGCGGGACCGTCCGCGTCTTGGAGCCCTTGCCGGTGAACGAGAGGCAGAAGCCGTCCGGCCGCTCGACGAGAGCCGAGGCCGGGAGGCCGAGCACCTCGGCGCAGCGGAGGCCGCCGAAGGCCATGAGCGTGAACACGGCACGCCGGCGCGCGGCCGTGAAGAGGCCCGCGAAGGCCCGCGAGCGGTCCGCGCGCGCGTGCGCAGCGTCGAGGCGGCGGCTGGCCTGCGCGACGTCGGCCGAGAGGAGCGCGACAGCGCGGGCGAGCTCGTCGTCCGAGAGGACCTTGTGCGTCTCGGACTTGCGGTCGAAGGCCGGCAGGTCGAGCGCGTCGAACGGGTTGGCCGTGACAACGTCGATGCCCCGGAGGAAGCGGTAGAACGAGCGGACGCAGTAGACGCGGCGCTGGACCGAGCGCGGGGCGCTCGTCGCCGAGAGGCGGGCGAGGTAGCGCTCGGCGTCGCGGCGGGCGACGGCCCCGACGGCGAGGCGGCCGGCCGAGAGGAACAGGCCGAAGTGGCGCAGGTCGAGGCGGTAGGCGCGCTCGGTGTGGCGGCTGCCGGTGCGCGTGTGGCGCGTGCGCCCGACGAAGAGCTCGACCGCCTCGGCGAACGAGGTCGCCTCGGGGCGCGAGGCGAGGACGTCCTCCAGAGCGCTGCCCGAGAGGAGGCCGGCGGGCGAGAGGGAGAGAGCGGAGGCGAGGGTCGGCGTCACGTCTCGTGCTGATTAGTTAGGACCAATCCGCACGGAGGATAGGAGGTTACGGGTCCGCGTCAAGCAGCCGGGCGGAGCGGCGTCCGGGCTACACGCGGCCGCGGCGTCCCTAGCCGCCGCGAATAGGGCGAGCGCGCACTGTTTACGCCGATTCGCGCTCTCTCCTATACAGGCCACAGGGGGCTGCCGGCGGGCCAACTTTTTCGGGGGGTGTCCGGATAAGATTCCTTATCAGGACGCGCCAGGCGGCCGTTTTCGGGGGATCGGGCGGAATGCGACCTCGGATGCGAGCGGCCCGGGCGGCGCACCCGGCCGCCGGCCAGGCGTCCGCGCGCGGTGCCCCGGCCGAGTCCGTCGGGGGCGGCGCGGCCGCCCCGCCCCCTATGCCGTCCGCGGGTCGCAGCGCGCGTCCGGCGTGCGTCCCCGAGCCGCCCCGAGCGCCGGGGCCGCAGCTCGGCGCTCGGGCCTGGCTCGACGCCGGGTCGGAGCGCCCCCCTCGTTGCGCCTTTGGGTTGGGTCGTGGCGGGACGCCGGGGGATGGCCGAGGCCGCGCCGGCTGCCGAGGCTGGTGAGAGCGAGACGTGGTCCCGGCGCTGCCGCCCGACCGGGCGAGGCACGGGGCGCGTGCGCCGAGGTGTTGCCCGGCGGTATGTCCGCTATTGCACATCCCGTTCACCCGGATGGTCTACCGCCCGGCGCTGCCGGGCGTCCGCTTATCCACGACCAGGGGTTTCCTGATTACTGGATTAGAGAAGGAGGATTAGAGGATGGTCGCCCGGATATTCGCCAGCGCGTTCGCCGTGCGAGACAGGTTCAATACAGGATGGTCGCGCGAATATTCGCAGCCAAGTGGGACGGGTACTTTAAAGGCAGGTCGCCTGGATATTCGCAGGTCGCCCGAGTATTCGCGCGAGGTCGCCCGGATATTCGTGGACAACCGGCCTCCGTGCAGGCCGGTTGTGGACAAAGGGGGCGCGCACGACTGCCGGCGCGCGCTGCTTCCCGAAGCGATGGCAGAGGCGCAGACGGCGACCTGTTCGTGGACTGAGACGTCCGTCAGGGTGATTGGCGGGGCCGTCCGCTGCTGAGCGCTCGCCGGGTCCGTCAAAGCCCGTCGAGCGGGCTCACGACGCCGCGCACGCCCCGGTTGAGCACGTGCGTGTAGATCTCCGTCGTGCGCACGTCCTTGTGGCCGAGCAGCTCCTGGACGGTCCGGATGTCCGCGCCGCGCTCGAGCAGGTGCGTCGCGAACGAGTGACGGAAGGCGTGCGGGTGCGCCATCTTCTCGATCCCCGCCGCCTGCGCCGCCTGTCGCACCGCCTTCTGGACCGACGACTCCGAGAGGTGGTGCCTCCGGCGGACGCCCGTGCGCGGGTCGATGGCCGTCTTCGATGCCGGGAAGACGTACTGCCAGGCCGTCTCGGTTGCGGCCGAGGGGTACTTGTGCGCGAGCGCGTGCGGCAGGTGGACCGCGCCGCAGCCGTCGTCGAGGTCCTGGCGGTGCAGCCGGCGGACGCCCTCGATCTGGTCG
>JAYWIE010000615.1:0-1927 GCA_043789155.1 Rubricoccaceae bacterium
ATCCTCTCGCGTGGCGCGACGATCACGTCGCCGGCGGGCACCTACAGCGCGGGCACGCGCGTCGCGCGTCTCTCGGGGCCGCTCACGCTCGTCGACTCGGCGACCGTCCTCACGGCCGCGCGCGGTACATACGACGCCGGCATCCAGCGCGCCGACGTCGCCGGGGCCGTCCGCCTGCGCCGGCCCGACACGCGCCTCCATGCCGACTCGCTCGTCTACTTCCGCCGCACCGAGCGCGCCCGCGCCTACGGCCGGGCCGTCCTCGAGCGGACCGGGACCGAACGCCGGCCGCCCGGCCGCACGGCCGTAGCCCCGGCCGACAGCTCGCGCCGCACGCTCCTCTTCGGCGACGAGCTGATCTACGACGGGCAGGCGCAGACCGCGCAGGCCCGCGGCCCCGCCGGCGGCGACAGCAGCGGCGACAGCCGCGGCGGCGCGCGCGACCCGCTCCTCGTCGCGCTCAGCGGCCGGGCGGACGGCGGCGTCGACACGACGCTCGTCCGCGCCCCGCGCCTCGACGCCGTCCGCCGCATCGCCGGGCCCGACACCACGACGGTCCTGACGGCCTGGGGCGGCGCGCGCCTCGCCGACGGCCGCCTCGTCGCCCTCGCGGACTCCGCGCACCTCGAGCGGCGGGGCGAGTCCGACCGGCTCGGGCTGTTCGGGCGCGCGCGGCCGAGCGTCTGGGCCAGCGGCGCGCAGCTTACGGGCGACACGCTGACGGTCACGAGCCGAGGCGGGCGCGTCGACACGCTGCTCGTCGTCGGGCAGGCGTTCTCGGCGCGCGTGGACTCGCTCGTCGGGCGGGTGCAGCAGCTCGCCGGCGGACGCATGCAGGCCTTCTTCGAGGGCGACAGCCTGCGCCGGCTGTCCGTCGCGCCCAACGCCGAGGCGTTCACGTTCCGCGCCGAGGGCGCGGGCGACGCCGCCCGCCTCGCCGGAGCCGACCGCCTCTCGGCGGACAGCCTCGCGGTCATCGTCGAGGCTGGCAAGATCCGCGAGGTGCGCGGCTACGGCGGCGTCGCCGGGACGGCCTACGGGCCGCGGATCGTCCCCGAGGGCACGCGCCTGCCCGGCTACGCCTTCACGCCCGAGGCCGCCCCGACGCGCGCCGCCGTCCTGGACGCGGACGGCTGGGAAGCGGCCTGGCTGGCCCGGTTCGGCCCGACGCCCGAGGCCCTCCGCCCGCCGGGGACGTCCGGGACGGCGGGCTCGTCCGGTCCATCCGGCCCCCGATGAGCCCGGCGGCCCCGGCATCCCCCGTCATCCCGATCGTCTCGTAGGGGCACAGCGTGCTGTGCCCGGCGCAACGGCCAACCGCGCCGCCACGCGTACAGGTGGGCACAGCACGCTGTGCCCCTACGTCGTGGACGGTGGCGTCGTGGACTTGCAGGGATCGGATTTACATTTCCCCGACACATCCTGCATCGACATGCGTCGCCTTCTCGTCGCCCTCGTCTGCCTCGTCGCGGCCGCCGCACAGGCGCAGCCGGCCCCCGACCTCGCCGCCCCGCTGCCCTTCGACCCGGCCGTCCGGACGGGCGTGCTCGCCAACGGGCTCCGCTACTACGTCCGCGCCAACCGCGAGCCCGAGGGCCGCGCCGAGCTGCGCCTGGCCGTCAACGCCGGCAGCGTCCTGGAAAACGAGGACCAGCGCGGGCTCGCGCACCTGCTCGAGCACATGGCCTTCAACGGGACCGAGCGCTTCGCCGAGCCCGAGCTCGTCCGCTACCTCGAGGGCGTCGGGACGCGCTTCGGGCCGGACCTCAACGCCTACACGTCCTTCGACGAGACCGTCTACCTGCTCCAGGTCCCGACCGACTCGGCCGCCGTCTTCGCGACCGGCCTCGACGTGCTCCGCGAGTGGGCCGGCCGCATCGCCCTCGCCGACTCGGCCATCGAGCGCGAGCGCGGCGTCGTGCTCGAG
>JAYWIE010000616.1:0-6726 GCA_043789155.1 Rubricoccaceae bacterium
CGGGCGCGCGGCGCTCTCGGCGGCGTGACCGCCCCGCCCGCCGCGCCGCCGCCCGGCACCGGCCGCGACGCCGAAGACCGCTTTCTGCAGCGCTCGTTCCGCCACCACAGCCGGACGTTCTCGCTCGCGGCGCGCCTGCTGCCCGCGCGCGTCCGCCTGCCCGTCGCGACGGTCTACCTCTACTGCCGGACCGTCGACCAGGTCGCGGACGAACTCGCGCCCGCACTCGGCGCGGCGGCCGCGCACCGCGAACTCGACCGCATCGCGGCCGCCCTCGCCGCGACGCTCGCCGGGCAGCCGCCCGCGGGCGACCCCGACGCCCTGCTGTGGTCGCGCCTCGCCGCCGTCCACGCCGCGTTCGGCCTCGACGCGCACGCGCTCGGGCAGCTCCTGGACGGCGCGCGGTGGGACCTCGACGGCCGGCCGATCGCGACCCGCGCCGACCTGCTCGCCTACTCGGACCTCGTCGCCGGCTCGGTCGGGGCGACGGTGCTGCCGTTCCTCGTCCGCGACCCCGCCGACGCCGCCGCGCTCGCCGCGCCCGCGCGCGCGCTCGGCGCGGCGATGCAGATCACCAACATCCTCCGCGACGTCGGCGAGGACTGGCGCTGCCTGCGCCGCGTCTACCTGCCCCTCGACGCGCTCGCCGCGGCCGGCCTCGCGCCCCACGACCTCACGCCCGACGTGCTCCGCGACCCCGACGCGCGCGACCGCTACGCCGGCGTCGTCGAGGCGTCGATGGCCCACGCGGAGTCGCTCTATGGGCGCGCCGAGGCGGGCATCACGGGCCTGCACCCGGCGGCGCAGCAGGGCGTCCGCGCCGCAGCCCGGATCTACCGCGAGATCCTCAACGAGGTCCGCGCCGCGCGCTACGACAACCTCTCGCGGCGGGCCGTCGTGCCGCTCGCGCGCAAGGTGCGCCTGCTCGCAGCCGACACGCGCGCCGGCGACCCCTACGCCCGCCGCCGGGCCCGCCTCGTCGCCGCGTGACGCTCGCCCACGCCGCGCCGCTCTACCGCGACTCGCCGTCTCTCGCGCTCCGCGCGGGCCGCGCCTACGCCGCGCGCACGATGACGCAGAGCCTCCGCGCGGCCTTCCGCCGGACGGTCTGGGCCGCGCCGCGCCTGGAAGACCCCGCGCCGGGCCGCCCGCTCGTGATCTACGCCAACCACCACGTCTACCACGACTCGTTCCTGCTCTGGCACCTGCTCACGCGCGGCCTCGGCCGCCCGATGGTCGTCTGGATGGCCGAGTGGGAGCGCGCGCCGCTGTTCGGCCCCATCGGGGCGCTGCCGTTCCCGGACGATGACGCCCGAGCCCGCGCCGTCACGATCCGCGAGACCGCCCGCCGCATGACGGCCGACGCGCGGACGGCCCTCTTCGTCTTCCCCGAGGGCCGCATGCACCCGCCCGAGGACGGCCTGCTGCCGTTCAAGGCCGACCTGCCGCGCCTCGCGCGCGTCCTGCCCGATGCCGCCGCCTTCGTCCCGGTCGGGATCCGGACGTCGTGGTGGGGCCAGTCCCGCCCGACGGCCATTCTCGGGGCCGGGCCGGCGCACGGCGCGCCCGACGGGCAAGAGCGCGAGCGCCTCGCCGCCGTCCTACGCCGCCTCGAGGACGTCCGGCCTGCTGACGTCGAGTCACACGATGCAATAACGGTATTCGACGGGCGTCCGGGGCCGGACGAGCGCTGGGACCTCTCGCCCGTGGCCCCGCTCTTCCGCCGCATCACGTTTTAGCTGCGCCGCGGCGCGCAGATGACGCACGCGATGTATCCTGCGCCGAACCCACCTCGACCGGGATGCGTGCAGTTCTCTTCGCGGTCCTCGCACTTCTGACGCTGACGCCGGCGGCGGGCGCGCAGGGTGGGACTGGGCCGTACGTCGACATCAGCACCGGTGCCTCGGGCATCCCGCTGCTCGGAGCCGTCACGGCCATCGCCGTCGGGCCGGGCCGAGTTCTCTACGCGGCCGGCGCGTTCGTCGTCGGGCAGCAGACCTACCGCGAGTATTCGGTCGCCCGGTGGACCGGGACCGAGTGGGTGCAGGTGGGGCGTATCTCGGGCTCGCCGTTTCTGCAAATCCACGCCCTCGCGTTCGCGTCGGATGGCAGCCTCTACGTCGGTGGCCGGTTCGAGTCCGTCGACGGCGTCGCGGCGCGCAACGTGGCGCGGTGGGACGGCCAGCGGTGGTATCCGACCGGCGGCGGCCTCGGCCTGCCCGGCCTCATCTCGGAGGTGTTTGCGCTGGCCATCGACCGGTACGGCGTCGTCTATGCAGGAGGGGAGTTCTACCTCCCGGACACCTACGGTCCGGACGCCGTCGCGCGCCTCGACGACTCCGGCTGGGCCGCCGCCGGCGAGCACATCTCCGGCACGGCGTATGCACTCGCTTTCGGATCGAACGGGACGCTCTATGCCGGCGGCCGCTCGCTCCGCGTCGCGGGGACGTATCCGGGCGCGAACGTCCTCGGCTACGACGGGACGTGGAAGACGTTCGACGGGCCCGGCGCGCCGACGTCGCCCGTCCGCGCGCTTCTGGCTCATCCCGGAGGCGTCGTGTACGCCGGCGGAGATCCGGCGTACTCCCCCGTGACGGACTCTGCCCGCGTCGCGCGTCTGGACGGGAGCGACTGGAGCCGCTTCGGAAACGGCTTCGACGTGCCGATCCACGCCCTCGCGGTCGACGCCGCCGGACGCCTCGTCGCCGGGACGGGGAGCGACTACGGGTATTACGGCCCCTCATGCTGCCTCAGCGCGTGGGACGGCCGTGCGTGGGTGCCGGTCGGTGGCGGGACCAACAGCACGGTGCTGGCGCTCGCGTCGCGCTTGGCGGACGGAGAGAACGGCGAGGCGCTCTATGCCGGCGGATACTTTTCGGCAACCGGTGACGTCCCGGCCCGCAGCGTCGCGGCCTGGAACGGACGCACCTGGCGCGCCTTCGGGAGCAGCACCGACGTCAGCATTTCCGTCGTCGCCTGGGGGCCCGACGGCTCGCTTTATGCCGGCGGATCGTTCACGACCATCGGCAGCCTCAAGACGCGCGGCATCGCGAGGTGGACCGGGGCCGCGTGGGAGCCGCTCGGTCTCGGCGTCGGCGGGTACGGGTACGTCGGGTCCCTCCTGTTCGGCCCGGACGGGTCGCTCTACGCCGGGGGCCGGTTCACGTCGATCGGCGGGATCGCCGCGCAGGGCGTGGCGCGGTGGGACGGCACCCGCTGGCACGCGCTCGGTGCCGGCCCCTCCACCGCACCCGACAAGGACGTCCGCGACATGGCCTTCGGACCCGACGGAAAGCTCTACGCCGTCGGGCTGTTCTACCCCGGCAACCGGGCCCTCTTCCGGTGGGACGGCACGACGTGGGAGGCAGCAGGCCGAGGTGCGGCGGTCTCCAACGGCGGCAACGACTACGGGCTGGACGCACTCGCCTTCGGGACCGACGGGAGTCTGTACGTGGGCGGGTCCTTCACGACCATCGACGGCGTCGCAGCGCGGCACGTCGCCCGGTGGGCCGGTACGGCGTGGAACCCGCTCGGCGTGGGACTCACGCGGGACGGGTCCGCAGGCCCCCCGCTGAGCGTGCTCGACCTCGCCGTTGCACCCGACGGCGCGCTCGTCGTCGGGGGGAGCTTCCTGTTCGCGGGCGGCCACCCCGCACCCAACATCGCGCGGTGGGACGGCGCGGCGTGGTCCGCGTACGCGACCGGACTCAACGACACGGTGTTCTCCATCGACCTCCGGCCGGACGGGCGCTTCGTCGTCGGAGGCCGCTTCACGGCGACGGGAGACGGGAGCCCGGGCCAGGTCGCCCTCTGGGACGGGTCGCGCTTCCGCACGCTCCCCGACGGCATCCACAACGACGTCTACGCTGTCGCGTCGAACGCGAGCGGCGCGCTCGCCATCGCCGGCGCATTCCTGACTGCCGGCAACGCGGTCACGCCCCACATCACGCGCTACGACCTGTCGGGTATGGTCGGCAGTGAGGCCGGGCCGGTCGCGACGGACATCGCGACGGGCCTGTCGGTCGCCCCGAACCCGGCACGCCGGGCGACGGCGCTCACGGCGACGCACCCTGCGGGACCGGTCACGCTCGACGTCTTCGACGCGCTCGGCCGCCGCGTGGCCCGCGTCTTCGACGGTGAGGCCGCGGCCGGCGTGCAGCGGCTCACGGTCGACACGTCCGGCCTCGCGCCCGGCGTCTACGTCGTCCGCCTGACGGCCGGTGGTCGCGTCACCTCGGCGCGCCTGTCGGTCGTGCGGTAGCCGGCTCTGCGACGACGGGGCGAAAACGGCACCGGTGCAGACGGACGCCCCCGCGCGCCGCGTAGGTTCGGGCCGTCTCCCCGCGACCCGCGATGTCTTCCGCCCTGCCGCTGCTCCTCGCCGCCCTGCTCGCGCTGCTCGGGCCAACGGCCGCGCAGACGGCAGACGGCACGCCAGCGGCCGCCCTCCTCCTGGCACCGGTGGCCGGCCCGCCGACCACCACCGTCGGCGACTCGCTCACGGTCTACTACGCCCGGCAGGACACGGCGCGCGTCGAGCGCCTCTTCCGCCGCCGCGCGCGGACGCGCGAGGACCGCCTGCTGTGCCTCTACCGGCTCTACCCGATGACGCTGGACCGCGGCTACCTCCGCGACATCCCGCCCGACGCCGGCGTCTCGTCCGCCCGCGAGCTCGCGCTCATCGCGGCGATGTGGGCCTACCGCGCGTCCTCCGGCCCGGCGTACCGCCTGCCGATCGACGGCCGGCGCTCCGAGCGCATCCTCGCCCGAGCGCTCGCCCGCGACGCCGACGACCCGTACGCGCTCCTCGTCCGCGGGCAGTCGCTGTACTACAAGCCGCGCGCGTTCGGCGGCGACGTCGCCGAGGCGCAGCGGACGTTCGAGCGCCTCCGCGGCGTGCTCGGCCGGACGGCCACGCCGGGCCTGCACCCGTTCGAGGCCGAGGTCTGGGTCTGGATGTGCGTCCGCCGCCAGAACGCGGCGCAGGGCCGCGCGCTCCAGCAGCGCCTGCTCGCGCGCCGCCCGCCGCCGCTGTTCCGGCAGTTTCTCGTGGACCCGCCGTGACCAGCTCCTCCGCCGCCGGCGTCTCCGTCGCCGACGCCCTCGCCGCCGTCGTGCTGGTGCTCCACGCGGGCGTGCTCGGCGTGCTCGCCCTCAACGTCCGCCACGGATGGCGCACGCGCCGCTCGGACCATTCGGCGCGTGCGCGCGGCCTGCGCGTGTCCGTCCTCGTGCCGGCCCGCAACGAGGAGGCCAACCTCGCCCGCCTGCTTCCGTCCGTGCTGAGCCAGCAGGGCGTCGACTTCGAGCTCGTCGTCGTCGACGACGCCTCCGAGGACGGCACGGCGCGCGTGCTCGCCGATCACGCCGACCCGCGCCTCGTCGCGGTCGCGTCCGCCGGGCCGCCGGCCGGGTGGGTCGGCAAGACGCACGCGCTCCACACCGCCGCCGCCCGCGCCACCGGCGACGTCTTCGTGTGCCTCGACGCCGACGCCGTGCTCCGCGACGACCGCGCGCTCGCGCGGCTCGCCGGCCGCTGGGCGCACTACGGCGGCGCGGGGACGGCCCTGACGGGCCTGCCGCACTACCTCGACCGCGGCCCGGCCCTCCTGCTGACGGGCCTCGTCCCGTTCGCGGTCATGGCCGCGCTCCCGGTCCCACTCGTCCCGCGCACGTCCAGCCCGGCCCTCAGCGCCCTCAACGGCCAGGTCTGGACCATCGGCGCGCCCGACTACCGCCGCCTCGCGCCCCACGCGGCGCACGCGGACGAGGTGCTCGAGGACGTCATGATCGGGCGCTTTCTCAAGCGCTCCGGGCTGCGCCTCCACTTCGACGACCTCCAGCGCGACGTCGCGGTAAAGATGTACGGCTCCTTTGGCGAGGCGTGGCGCGGCTTCCGCAAGAACGCCTACCTGCTCGCCGGCGGCACGCCGGCGCGGGCGGCCGCGTTCTTCGCGCTCTACGGGCTCGTGTGGGTCGCGCCGAGCGTGCTCTGGGCGACGGGCCCGCTCGGGCTGGCCTCGCTCGCGACGCTCGCCCTCGCCAAAGGCGTCGTGGACCGCTCGCAGGGCTTCCCGCTCTGGACGACGCTCGCGGCCCCGGCCGCGCTCGCGCTCGGGGCCGCGCTCCAGGCGGACTCCGCCGTCGCCCACGCCCGCGGGCGCGTCGCGTGGAAAGGCAGGGCGGTCGGATAGGAGCCGGCGGGCATGTGTGGCGTACGTTGGCGCACCCTCTTCCCCACGCCCATGCGGATCCTCCTCTTCCTGCTCGTCATCGCGGGCTTCGTGTTCCTGCTGCTCGCGACGCAGCCCGACAACTACGGCCGCGACGTCCAGCTGCTGCTGCCGTTTGTCAACATGACCGTCACCGGGCCGCTGCTCGCGTGGATCGCGGGCTCGCTCGGGGCCGGGTTCCTGCTCGGCTACCTCGCGGGCCTGCCCGGCCGCTTCGGCGCGGCGTCGCGCGCGCGCCGCGCCGAGAAGCAGCTCGCCAGCGTCGAGTCCACGACGGCCCGGACCGTCTCGGACGTCCGCGCCGACGCCGCGGCGGCCCGCGCCAATGCCGCCGCCGCGAACCAGGACGCCTCCGAGACGCAGCGCCTCGCCGACGAGGTCGCGCGCGGCGTCGCCAGCCGCGACGTCCCGCCGCGCAGCACGCTCTAACGGTGCCAGACGCATCGCGGTCCGACACTTCTCGGGCCGACACGCCGCGGGCCGACACGCCGCG
>JAYWIE010000617.1:0-1920 GCA_043789155.1 Rubricoccaceae bacterium
GCGGTAAACCAAATGCCGACAACTACGCGCCCGACGCCCGACGCGCCGACCGTCGTGCCGGCCGCGAAGCGCGTCCGCCGCTCAGCCGCGCCCGGCAGCGTGTACGAGTCGGCCGCGACGACGGCGTCGAGCCGCAGCCGGCCCGGAGCGTAGGACTGGCCGCCGGCGCGCACCGTGAGGCGGTCCGAGTGGACGACCTCGTCGGGCCCCGAGACGCCGTCGAAGTCGGCGTCGACGAAGAAGAGGCCGGACTCGCCCGCGGCCTCGAAATCCAGGCGGGCCGAGCGGCCGAGCTGGCTGCCGGCCGCGGCCTCGGCGCGGAACGAGCGCCGCGCGCGCGCGCGGAGGGCGGGCTCGGCCGGGGCCGCGATCTCGAACGGCGGCAGGGCCTCGACGAGGGGCTCGAACGGCTCCACGACGGGCGCGCGCTCGGCCGGGACGATGTACTGGCGCGGCGGCGGGCCGAAGCCCGTGATCGGCTGGCGCTGGATCGCGGGCAGGCTCACGCGCGCCGGCCCGGTGCTCGTGAAGACGCGCGGCGTGAGGCTCGGCAGGCCCGGCGTGGGCGCGGGCTGCGCGCGCGGGCTCGCCGCGGCGAGCGCGGCGAGGCACGCGAGCGCCCCGGATCGGTACAGGTGCGTCATGGCGGTCAGAGCGTCGGGGCGGGGATGCGGGTGCCGGCGAGGAGCGCGCGCTCGAAGGCCGCGCGGTCTGCGGGCGAGGCGAAGGCGTCGGCGGGGACGAACAGGGCCTGGTGGCGGAAGGGCTCGACGAAGACGCCCTCTGGCTCGACGTGGACGGCGTGGAGCGTGTCGAGCCGCTGCGTGCCGTGCGAGACGCCGTCGACGCGGATGTCGAGGTCGCGGGCGGTGACGGTGATCTCGACGGGCCGGTCGAGGTCGGGGCGGTCGGCGACGAGGCGCTCGGCGTGGCGGCGGGTGAAGTACGGGCGGACGAGCGCGAGGCCGAGGAAGGCCGCCGCCCAGTAGAGCAGCACGACGCCCGTGACGCCGAGCGTGAAGGCGTAGCCGGCGCTCCACATCACGAGCGCGAGGACGGCGTAGAGCGCGTAGCGCGTCTGGATCCTGCGCTGGCCCGGGGCCATCGTCCGGAGGACGGCGCGGACGAGGTGCTCGTGGCGCAGCACGTACCGCGCGACGGGCACGCCGCCGTCGCGGGGCGCGGCGTCGGGGCTGCCGTCGCGGATGCGGACCGGCTCGGTCACGGCCGCGTCGGCCGCGTGGGGGCCGGCGTCGTGGGAGCCGTCGGGGCGGGGGCCGTCGGTCCAGGTGCCGTCGGGGCGAGGTCGGGGCGCTCGCGGAGGACGTCGCCGGCGGCGGCCGACGCGGGGAAGCGAGCGACGAGGTCGCGGAGGCGGGCGTCGGCGTCGGCCGTGCGGCCGAGGGCGCGGAGGGCGTCGGCCTCGCGACGGAGCGCGTCGGCCGTCCGCTCGGGGTCGCCGGGGTAGAGGCGCGGGAAGGCCGCGGCGGCGTCGAGCGCGCCCTGCGCGTCGCCGGCTGCGAGGAGGGCGTCGGCGAGCTGGAGCTGGGCGTCGGGCGCGAGCGGGCCCTGCGGGTCGGCCGCGATGAGGGCGCGGAACGTGGCCGCGGCGGCCGGGGCCTGGTTCTGGGCGAGCTGCGCGCCGCCGAGCGCGAGCCGCGCCTCGGCCGCGACGTCGGGCGGCGGGTCGCCCGCGAGCAGCGTCTGGAGGCGCGTCGTCGCGAGGGCGGCGTCGCCCAGCTCGAGCGCCGCCTGGGCGCGGCGCAGGCGGATGCGCGCCCGCGCCTCGGGGTCCGTGGTGCGCGCCTCGACGGCGTCGGCGAGCGGCTCGACCTCGGCCGTGCGGCCCTGCGCGTCGAGCGCGGCCGAGAGGCCGTCGAGCGCGTCGGCGACGGCCGGCGAGGCCGGGTAGCGGTCGAG
>JAYWIE010000618.1:0-1918 GCA_043789155.1 Rubricoccaceae bacterium
GGCAGCCCGAACGGGTACATCCCGGGGGCCGTCGGCGCGAAGACGGCGTCCACGACGCCCGCGCCGAGCGCGGTGAGCGCGGCCGTGTCGGCGTCGAGCGTGCGCGGGTAGGCCTCGAAGTCCTCGCCGGGCGCGAACTGCGTCGGGTTGACGAAGACGGACACCGTGACGTGGCCTGCGGGCCCGACGCGGCGGCGGGCGTCGCGGACGAGCGCGAGGTGGCCCGCGTGGAGCGCGCCCATCGTGGGCACGAGCGCGAGGCGGCGTCCGGCCGCGCGCGCGGCGTCGGCCTCGGCCTGCATGGCGGGGACGGTCGAGAGGAGGGTCAACGGCGGCGGCGCGGCGGTGGCCGGGCAAGGTATCGGCCGCAGAGCGCCTCCGGGCCGGCCGCGCACGATGCGCCGGTGACGCCGCACGGCGTTCCGTTTCGCGGGGATCTCCCGAACCCGCGCGCCGGGCCGCCGGTACGTTCCGTCTCCCCTGCCCCGCCCTTTCGCCCCCGACATGCCCGACTTCCGCACCGAAACCGACTCGCTCGGCGACGTCCGCGTCCCCGCCGACGCGCTCTACGGCGCGCAGACGCAGCGCGCCCACGACAACTTCCCCATCTCGGGCATCCGCTTCCCGCGGCGCTTCATCGAGGCCCTCGGGCGCGTCAAGGGCGCGGCCGCGCAGGCCAACACCGACCTCGGCATCCTGCACCCGGCCAAGGCCGAGGCCATCCTCTCTGCCTGCGAGGCTGTCGCGCGGGGCGACCACGACGACCAGTTCGTGCTGGACATTTTCCAGACGGGCTCGGGGACGAGCACCAACATGAACGCCAACGAGGTCATCGCGAGCCTCGCCAACCAGAGCATCGGCACGGACCACGGCGTCCACCCGAACGACGACGTCAACGCGAGCCAGTCGTCCAACGACGTCATCCCGACGGCGATGCACGTCGCGGCGCGGCTGGCGCTGCTCGAGGACCTGCTGCCGGCGCTGGCCCGCTTCGCCGGCGCGCTCGACGCCAAGGCCGACGAGTTCGACGACGTCGTCAAGTCCGGCCGGACGCACCTCATGGACGCGACGCCGGTGACGCTCGGCCAGGAGTTCGGCGGCTACGCCGCGCAGGTCCGCCGCGCGGCCGACCGCCTCGAGTTCGCCGCGGACGACCTGAAGGAGCTCGCGCTCGGCGGCACGGCCGTCGGGACGGGCATCAACACGCCGGACGGCTTCGCGGCCCAGGCGATCGAGGTCCTTGCGGAGACGACGGGTGTCGAGTTCGTCGAGGCCGCGAACCACTTCGAGGCGCAGGCGGCCAAGGACAGCTACGTCTTTACGGGCGGCGCGCTGAACGCCCTCGCAGTCGGGCTGCTCAAGATCGTGAACGACATCCGCCACCTCTCGTCCGGCCCGACGTCCGGCCTCGCCGAGATCGCGCTGCCGAGCCTCCAGCCGGGCTCGTCGATCATGCCGGGCAAGGTGAACCCCGTGATGTCCGAGTCCATGATGATGGTCTGCGCCCGCGTGATGGGCAACGCGACCACGCTGACGGTCGGCGGTCAGCACGGCAACTTCGAGCTCAACGTGATGATGCCCGTGATGGCGCACGCGCTGCTGGAGTCGGTCGAGATCCTCACGAACAGCCTCGACGCCTTCCGCACGTCGTGCCTCGACGGCATCACGGCCAACCGCGAACGGTGCCGCGAGCTGCTCGAGAAGAACCCCGCCATCGCGACGGCGCTCAACCGGACGATCGGCTACGACGTCGCCTCGAAGGTGGCGAAGAAGGCGGCGGCCGAGGGCCGGTCGGTCCGCGACGTAGTGACCGAGATGGGCGTGCTGCCCGAGGGCGCGGACCTCGACGCCCTCCTCGACGTCCGCTCGATGACGGAGCCGGGCATCCCGGGCGCGTGACGGCGGCGCAACCTCAGGC
>JAYWIE010000619.1:0-1917 GCA_043789155.1 Rubricoccaceae bacterium
CGGACGTCGCGGCCGAGCGGCAGCGCGGGTGGGCCGCGAGCGTCGCCCGCAACGCCGCGCTCGACCTGCTGCGCCGCCGCGCCGTCCGCCCCCGGCCGACGGACGCCGACGCCGAGATGGCGTGCAGCGCCGCGACGCCCGACGCCGACTCGGAGACGCGCGAGCTGCGCGCCGGGCTCGAGGCCGCACTCGGGACGCTCGGCGAGCCGTTCCGCTCGCTCGTCGTGCTCCGCGACGTCGAGGGGCTGGCCTACGACGAGATCGCCGACGCGCTCGCGCTCCCGCTCACGACGGTCAAGGTGTACCTCCACCGCGCGCGGGCCCGCCTCCGCACCGCCCTCCAGACGTCGGTCCCCGACCTGGTCCCATGCCCATGACCTGCCCCGACCTCGACCGCCTCGTCGACGACGCCGTCGCCGGGCTGCCCGGTGCTCCGGAGCGCCTCGCGGCGCACGCCGACGCCTGCGCCGCCTGCATCGCCGAGGCCGACTGCGCCCACGCGCCCGTGCCCGAGCTGGCGCTGCTCGCCGGCGCGACCTGCCCGCCCGACGTGCTCGCGACCGCTCTCGCTGCCGCGGCCCTCGCCGAGGCGGCCCTCGCTGAAGCGGCCCGCGCCGAGCCCGTCAGGTCCGGGACGGCCCGGCCAGAACCCGTGCGGGCGACGCGCCTCGCCTCCGACTGCCCCGCGGAGCGTCCGGCCGCGCACCCGTCGGCCCGCCCGTCGGCGCGGCCGGTCTGGACCCGCCGCGTCGCCGCCGGCCTCGCGTTCGCTGCGGCCCTGCTCGCCCTTCGCGCCGTCTGGCCGTCGCAGAGCCCCGAGACGCCGCAGGTCGCCGCGACGCCCCCGGTGTCGCCCCCGGTTCTGGGCGCGGAGCCCACGGCCGAGCCGGTCGAGGTCGCAGCCGCGACGCCCGCTCCAGCCGCGATGCCCGCTACACGCGCCGTCGCGACGCCTGCTGCACGCACCGCGGAGCTCCGGGCGTCGCCCCGCCCGCCCGCCGACGGCCCCGCCTCGCTCGCTCCCGCAGCTCCCGACTCCGCGCAGGTGCCGGTCCTCGGGCCCGCCTTCCCCGACGACGACCTCGCAACAGCGACGCCGGCCGACTCCGCCGCGGCGCGGTCGGACCTGCTGCTCGCGCTCGCCATCGTCGGCCGCGCGCAGCGGACGGCGGACGACGCCGTCTCGGCCGAGATGCGCCGCGTCTCGGACGCCCTCGAACCCGCTCGAACTCTCTGACACGCACGCTCCCACACCCATGACCCGACTCTCGCTCGCGGTGCTCGCCGCCGCCCTCGCCGCGGCGCTCGCGGCCCCCGCCGCCACCGCCCAGACCGTCGACCCGGCGCGGTTCGACGCCTACTTCTCCCGGCCGCCGAAGGTCGAGGTGAACCTCCGCGGCGCGATGCTGCGCCTCGCGGCCTCGGCCGTGGATGAGGACGACGACGAGGGGACCGCGCAGATGCTCCGCGGCCTCCGCAGCATCCTCGTCCGCGTCTACGCGCTCGACTCGGCCCGCGACGGGCTCGCCGGGCAGCTCGCCGCCGTCGAGCGCGACATGACCGCCGGCGGCTGGTCGACGCTCGTCCGCGTCCGCCCCGACGGCGACGAGGCCGACGACGTCTGGGTCTACGTCCGCGACGCGGGCGACCACTTCGACGGCATGACCGTCGTGTCGCTGGACCACGACTCGGGCGACGCCTCGTTCGTCGTCATCGACGGCCTGCTAGACCCGGCGCGCGTCGGCAGCCTCGGCGGCCACTTCGGGATTCCGGACGTCGACACGGACGGCGACGCGGACACCGAGTTCTCCGACGACGAGCTCGAGCGGATCGAGGCCGACGCCGAGCGCGCCGGAGCGCAGGCCGAGGCCGCCGCCGAGGTGCGCCGCGCCGACGCCGAGGCCGCCCGCGCCGACG
>JAYWIE010000620.1:0-1916 GCA_043789155.1 Rubricoccaceae bacterium
GCAGGCGGACCTGAGCAAGACCTCTGTCGTCCGGCTCGAAGCGGGCGGAGTTGTCCGGCCGTCGACGGTCGTGCGGGTGTGCGCCGCGCTCGGCCTCCACGTGAGCCGGCTCGTCGACCTCGCCGACGAGGACGGCGGCCCCATCGCCGTCCACCGCGCCGGCGACGACCGGTGGGTCGACATGGCGAACGCAGCTGCCGGGCCGCTGCTCGGGGCAGACCGCCCGCTGAGCGCCCCCGAGCGCGAGCGCGCCGTGTCGGAGGGGGTCGCGGTCCCGCTTTGCCTCGTGCGGAGCCGGCTGCCGGGCGGGCGCGTGCTTCCAACCGTGCTCGACGTGCACAGGCCGAGCGAGACGCGGAGTCACCCGGGCGAGGAGTTCGTGTACGTGCTCTCGGGCCGGCTTCGCCTGGAGGTCGGGGAGCACGCGGTCGAACTGGGTGAGGGCGAGTCGGCGACGTTCTGGAGCGCGGAGCCGCACCGGTACCTGCCGGTAAGCCAGGAGGGGACACCGGCTCGTGTCCTCTCGGTCCGGATCGACGGCTGATGGCCGGCACAGGTTTAACCGCCGACTGACGAGGCGTTAGCGCAGCGGCAAGGGAGTGGAGCCCCCGCTCCATCGCCCACCGGCACGCACGACCTGGAGGTCTGCACCAGCACGCTCCAGCCACGCCCCGAGAACGAGGCGGCGCAGGGACGACCAGCCTGTCCGCGGTCCGGATCGTGTCCCGCGCAGGACCGCGTACCGATGCGCAGTCGCACCGAGCCCGGCGATCTGCGGAGACACGAACCCATCCCAGTGCGACCGCTTCCGACCCGCCCGTAGCTCGGCGAGCGCGCGCTCGACCACGCCTTCCCGCGCGTGAAGAGAGCGGTCAAGCTCGTGGGGATCATCGGTCTGCGTCACGGAACGGTAGGTCGGGTAGAGGCTCACCCCCGGCCAGGCCGCCCGTTCCAGCACACGCTCACGGCTCGCCGGCCGGGCCGTCCCCCACGGCGACGGCGAGCAGCAGTCGCCCGAACCGCGCGTCGACGGCCAGGCGCTCCTGCGCCGTCTGGGCCTCGACGGCCCGCGCCTGCGCCAGCGACACCGACTGGAGCGTGCTCTCGCCGGCCGCGTACCGCGCCCGCTCAGCCGCGAGCGTCGCCTCGGCGGCCCGCACGCGCACCGCGGCGAGCTCGTCCTGCGCCCCGAGCGCGTCGAGCTCGATGAGCCGCTCGCGGACGTCGAGGGCCACCGCCCGCCGGGCGTCCTCGCGCTCGGCCGCGAGCGCCACCGCCCGCACGTCGGCCTGGCGCGTCCGCTGGCGCGTCACGCCCCGGTCGAAGAGCGGGACGGACACGCCGACGCGGATGCCGCCGGACCGGTTGTCGCCCACCTGACTCGGGAAGCCTACGGCCGCCGCACTCGTGTAGCTGGTCCCGAAGGCCGCGCCGGCCGTAATCCGGGGCAGACGGCCCGCCCGCGCCGCCCGCCGGTCCGCCTCGGCGGCGTCGCTCGCAGCGTCGGCCGCGAGAAGGTCCGTCCGGCTCTCCAGCGCCCGCCGGACAAGCACCTCGGCGGCCTCGTCAGGCACAGCCTGCGGAGCCTCCGGGGCGACGAACGTGTAGTCCTCGGATGGGTCCAGACCCAGCACGCGAACGAGTCGAGCCTCGGCCAGACGCCGGTCGCGGACGGCCGCGAGCACGGCCGACTGCGCCGCCGCGACACGCTCCTCCTGCTGGAATCCCTCGAAGCCGGGCCGCACGCCCAGCTCGACCTGCGCCCGCACCTCGGCCAGGAGCGCCTCCTGCGCCGCGACGTCTTCCTGGCCCACCGTCCGGGCCGCCTCCGCCCGCGCTACGGCCAGGAACCCCTGAAGCACGGCTACGGCCGCCTCCTGCTCGGCCCGCGCCCGCAGCAATTCGGCGGCCCGCAC
>JAYWIE010000621.1:0-1912 GCA_043789155.1 Rubricoccaceae bacterium
GAGGAAGTACGCGATGTGAGCGCCCCCGGCGTACTCGCTGAGCCCAGCTTCGGTCGCGGACTCGGCATGATAGTCGAGGTCGTCGAGCTTCTCGGCCACAGGCGGCTGCGCGGAACAGGCCGCTACGGAGAGCAGGAAAGCCGGGACGAGCGCGGTGCGCATAACTACCAGTTGCACAGCTCGTGGCCGAGGCAGCCGGCCGGAGCCGCACGATACGCGACCGGCCAACTCCGGACAACACCGCCCGCACAGGGCTACCGCCGACGCCTGCCCCACCGCGGTAGCTTGCCGCGCCCCCGCCCCCGCCCTGTGTCGCGCGTCCTCCTCGCCCTCGGCGTCGTCCTCGCCGTGCTCGCGGCCGCCGCCGCCGGTGTCGGATGGCTCGCCTACGGGCCGAGCCCCGACCGCGACGGCACCCGCGACGTCGCGGGCCTCCGCGCCGACGTGAGTGTTGCCTGGCCGGACTCCGGCGGCGTCCAGATCGAGGCGCAGGCGTGGCCCGACGCCATGGCCGGGCTCGGCTACGCGCACGCCGCCGACCACGCCTTCGCGCTCGCGCTGTGGCGGCAGACCGCCCGCGGCGAGACGTCGGCGTGGTTCGGCGACTCGGCCCGAACGACCGACCTCCACGCGCGCCGGCTGGGCCTCGACGCCCTCGCCCGCGAGACCTACGACGGCCTCGACACGCCCACGCGCGCCCGCCTCGACGCCTACGCCCGCGGCGTCAACGCCGCCCTCGCCGAGCCCGGCGTCGCCCAGTCCGACGCCTTCGTGTGGCTCGGCCTCGCGCCCGAGCCGTGGCAGCCGTGGGACGCCCTCGCCGTCGAGCGCCTGCTCGCCTACCTCGCCACGCCCGCCCCGGACTCCTCGTGGACGCCCGCCGCCCGCGCCTCACCCGACGTGGCCCGGTTCGTCCGCGACGACGCTGCCTTCCGCCGCGCCGTCGCCATCGGCGAGACCGCGGCCGGCCGCGCCTTTGCCGCGCCCGTCGCCGAGGGCCGCGCGCTCGTGCTGCACCAGCCCGCCGGCGCGTCGGCGCTGCCGCTCGTCGTGCCGGTCGCGTTCCACGTCGGCGGCCGGCGTGTCGCCGCGGCCAGCGTGCCGGGCACGCTGACGCTGCTCGCCGGCACCGACGGCACGGCCGCGTGGGCCGTCCTGCTGACGTCCGCGCTGCGCCTGGACCCGTTCGCGGGCGCGCCGCCGCTCCCCGTCTTCAGCCGCGTCGTGGCCCGCGACGGCCGCGAGACGCTCGTCGCCATCGCCCGCGACTCGTCCGGCCTCGTCCTCGGCCCGCCGCGCGCGCCCGGTGCCGCAGGCCGTGCCCCCGCCCGTACGGCGGCCGCAACGCTCCCCGCCGATTCCACCCGCCCGGGGCCGCCCTCTCAGCGCCCCGCCGCAGCACCGACGCCGCGGACAGCACCGACGCCGCGGACAACGGGCAGGACGCTCGCCCGCCCCGCCGCCGCGCCTGCCGACTCGGCCGCCGCCGACTCGGCCGCCGCGCCCGTCCGCTGGGTCGTCCGGTGGGCCGGCTTCCGCACCGGCACCGATGCCACCGCCTTCGCCCGCCTCGCTGAGGGGCTGGCCCCCGGTCCGTTCACGCTCCTCCGCGGCGACGGCGTCCTCACGACGGCCGCACGGACGCGCATTCTCGGCCGCCCGACCGTCGCGGTGCAGAACGGCCCGGCCGCCTTCGCCTCGGGCGACCCCGACGCGCGCTGGGCACCGGCGCGCCTTGCCGCGCTCGCCGGCCGCCGCGTCCCGGTCGCCGCCCTCGCGAGCGACGCCCGCTCCGAGTGGGCCGCGCGCCGCCTGCCGCCGCTGCTGCGCGCGCTCGGGCCCCGCGAGCGCCTCCCGCGCGCGCTCGAGGAGCCCGTCGCCTTCCTCCGCAGCTGGGACGGCCAGTACACGA
>JAYWIE010000622.1:0-6679 GCA_043789155.1 Rubricoccaceae bacterium
GACGACGTCGACACGGTCGCGGCCTTCGGCGAGGCCTTCGGGCTGCACCCGCTCGCGGTCGAGGACATCGTGCGCACCAACCAGCGCCCGTCGCTCTCGGTCTACCCCGAGCGCGTCGTGGTAGTGCTGCGAGCGGTCGAGGCGCTCGACGTCCCGCCGGACCTCGCCTACTGCGACGCCGGCAACCACACGCCCGGCCACCTCATCGAGCAGATCTCGTTCGTGCTCGCGCCCGGCGTCGTGCTGTCGTTCCAGGAGGACGAGGGCGACGTCTTCGGACCCGTCCGCGACCGCATCCGCACCGGCGGCGGGCGCATCCGCAAGATGGGCGCGGACTACCTGCTCGCCGCGCTCATCGACGTCGTCGTGGACCAGTCCTTCGTCACGCTCGAGCGCATCGGCGACGCCACGGAGACACTCGAGACGCTCGCGCTCGACAGCCCCGAGCCGCACGTCCAGGCCGCCATCTCGCGCCTCCGCCGCGAGGTGTCGCTGCTGCGGCGCGCGCTGTGGCCGCTGCGCGACGTCCTCTCGGGCCTCGCCCGCGACGACACGCCCATCGTGACGCCCGAGACCCTGCCGTTCATCCGCGACGCGCAGGACCACCTCATCCAGGCCGTCGAGGTGCTCGAGTCGCTGCGCGAGATCCTCGCCTCGCTCGCCGACCTCTACCTCTCGGCGCTCGGCACGCGCCAGAACGAGGTCATGAAGGTCCTCACGGTCATCTCGACCGTCTTCCTGCCGCTGACGTTCGTCGCCGGCGTCTACGGCATGAACTTCGACCCGGACGCCTCGCCGCTCAACATGCCCGAGCTGCGCTGGTTCTACGGCTACCCGTTCGCGCTCGCGTTCATGCTCGCCATCGCCGTCGGGCTGATGCTGTTCTTCCGCAAGAAAGGCTGGTTCTGAGCGCGGGCAGTGGGCAGTGGGCAGTGGGCAGTGGGCAGTGGGCAGTGGGCAGAAATTGACCGCCTCTCTCTCTATCTGTCATCCCGGACACGATCCGGGATCTGCCTTTAGGCTTTCCCTCACGTTGTGGAATGCAAAAGACAGATCCCGGATCACGTCCGGGATGACATATTTTTGGTGTTGTGGTGATCGAACGGCGGAACATTTCAACCGTGCACCTCCGAACCCCGAACCCCGAACCCCGACCGCTCACCCGATCGTCAGCCGGCGCGGACAGAGCGCAGCCTCAGCCGGGTCGTTCGTCGCCACGACGACGATGCACGACGCCTCGGCGACGAGGCCCGCGACGAGCGCGCGGCCGGCGGCGTCCAGCGTCGCCCCTGGCTCGTCGAGCAGCAGCACGGGCGGGCGGTGCAGCACGGCCGCCGCGATGCGCATCCGCTGCCGCATGCCCGTCGAGAACGTCGAGAGCGGCTCGTCGGCGCGGCCGAGCAGGCCGACGCGCTCGAGCGCGGCCGCGGTCGCCCCGGCCGGCAGGCGGCGGGCGCGGGCGAGGAAGTCAAGGTTCTCGCGCGCCGTCAGCGGCTCGTAGAGTTGCAGCGCCGGCGCGACGAAGCCGACCGCGAGCGGCCGGTCCGCGACGGCCTGCCCGCCGACCGTCAGCGCGACCGTCCCAGCCGTCGGCGAGACGAGGCCGGCGAGCAGCAGCAGCAGCGTGCTCTTGCCCGCGCCGTTCGCCCCGACGACGGCGAGCGGCGTGCCCGCCTCGACGGTGAGCGAGAGGCCCTCGAAGAGCCGCCGCCGGCCGTAGCGCATCGCGAGGCCGTCGGCGACGAGGCGGGTCTGGGCTGGCATCGACGGCGGGAAGACGGGCCCGAAAGGTACCCGGCCCCGCCGCCGGCGGGCACCACGGCGCGCCGTCTGCCGTTCGAGGGGGCCCCTGCCCCGTCCCGGATGCGCCCCTTCGTCCTGCTCTGCCTGCTCGCGGCCGCTCAGCCCGCCCGTGCCCAGCCCGTCGACGTCGCCCTCGTCGACTCCGCCCTCGTCGACTCGGTCGTGGCGACGCTGCATCTCGACCAGCTCGAGCCGGCGATGGCAGCTAACCTCCGCGCGACCACGCTCGCGGCGGGCGCGGCCCCGGCGTCCGAGCAGGACAGTGCCGCCGTAGACCAGGCCGCGTCCGGCCTCGCCGCGCGGATCGGCGCGCGCGTCCGCACGGCCATCGCCGCAGACTACCGGCCGGCCCTGCTCCAGGCGATCGTCACGCAGAGCCGGGCGACGTCGCAGGCGGCCGTCGACTCGGCGTTTACCGCGGCGCAGGATTCCGAGCGCATCACCGCGCTCGTTCGAGACCTGACGGCGCTCGCGTCGGACCCGGACGCCTTCCCGCTCGCCGACTCGGCCCTCACCGTCCGCTACCTGCGCACGAACGGTGCCCTCGCGCCGCCCTCGGATGTCGACCGCCGGATCATGCGGACGGTTATGAGCAGGACGCCCGGCATGGAGGACGTCCTCCGGAGCCAGGGAGCGACGCTCGACGCCTTCGTCGAGCAGACGGTTCAGCAGACCCGCGCCGCCGACGCGGCGCGGCTGGTGCCGCTCTTCCGGCTCATGATCGCCCGGTTCACGCCCGCCGAGCGCGACGCCTTCGACCGCACGCTCGCCTTCGCCGAGTCAGACGCCGGGCGGTACCTCGCCGAGGTCATCAGCGCGCCGGTGAAGGAGGAGACGGCTGCGTTCATGCTCGAAGCCCTCGACGTGCCCCTCGCCGCGCCGCGGCCGTGACGCGCGAGAGCCTGCCCTCTACGGCCGAAGCCGAGACCGCGGCCCTGCTCTCGGGCCACGACCCGACCGAGCGCATCGTCGGCCTCCACCCGGGCGCACGCTCCTGTCCCATCTGCTGCCTTCCTATGTTGCTCCGCTTTCCTCTGCTGGCCGCGCTTCTGGTGTGCTCCGCTGCAGCCGCGCAGCCGTCTGCTGCACAGCCCTCCGCGGCCGACTCGGCGCTCGTCGAGCGGGTGATAGTTGCGCTCGACTTCAGTCCAATGGCCGAGAGCGACGTCGAGGCACCCGTGACGCCGGCCGTCGCCCGCGCAGCCCTCTACGCTGACCTTCAGCCCGCCCTGCTTCTCGGCGTCGTCCGGTTTCTCGAAAGTCCAGAGCACGCGGTCTGGAACGAGCGCTTCCGGCGAATCGGCGCGGCTGAAGAGGCAGTCGACTCGGGACACGTCGCGCCGCCAGGCGTCGCGCTCGCTGACGAGGCGCTCGCCCGCCGCTACATCGCTTCGACGGGCTTAGTCGCCGAGCGCGTGCGGTTTCTGGAGCAGGCCTTCGACGACATGGAGCGCCTACCCGGCTACGCGACCACGCTGGAGCAAATCGGCGTCCATCCGGACGCGGTGCGGAGCTTGATCGCCGAGACCCGGCGCGCCGAGGGTGAGGCGGCGCTCGTCGCCGGTGCCCGCGAGGTACTCGCTGGCGTGGCCGCGGCGGACGTCGAGCAGATCGTTGCCTTCAATGAGTCGGCTGGGGCGCGCTACCTCCGCGAGACGATGGCACGCTCCTCCCGCACCCTTCTCCTCGCGGCCTCGCAGGGCGTCATCGAGGAAACTGCGGGCACCATACTCGACGAGCTCGTCGCCGGGTTCATCGACGCCGGCTGGGCATTCAGTACCGCCGACAAGGCTCCCGAGCTCGTCGGCGGGCTGGCGCGCGTGCAGCGCCTCGTCGTCTACCCTACGAGCGCTCGCAGCGAGGGCGTCGAGGGCCGGGTTCTAATCGCGTTCGTTGTGGACGAAAAGGGCACGCCCGTCGAGGCCGTCGCCACCGAGTCGCCCGACGCACGGCTGTCCGAAGCCGCGCTCGCGGCCCTGGCGCAAGCACGGTTCACGCCGGGCCGGGTGCGCGGACACGTCGTGCGAGTTCGGATGGTCGTGCCCATCCGGTTCTCGCTCTCCGATGCGCCGCCGAGCGGGCTCCGTGATGGCTGACTCCGCCCCAGCCGCGCTCCTCGCCGAGACCGCCTCCCTGCTCTCGGGCCACGACCCGACCGAGCGCATCGTCGGCATCCACGCCGCCGGGCCGGCCGCCGTGCGCCTCTACACGCGCCACGCGGACGGCGCGGTCTCGGCTCGGACCGAGCCCGTCCACCCGTTCCTGTTCCTGACGGACGCGCGCCTGCTCGAAGGCTTCCCGCGCAGCCGCGTCCGCCTCCAGCAGCTCAACGGCGACAACGCCTACCGCGTCGTCGCCGTGTTCCCGGACCGCGGCGCGCAGTTCGACGCCGTCCGCCACATCGAGCGCGCGACGGGCACGCCGGCCGGGCAGCCGGCCCAGGCCGCGCGCCCGGCCGACGTCTACACCGTCGGCGGGCCGGAGCAGCAATACCTCATGCAGACCGGCCGCACGCTCTTCAAGGGCATGGCCTTCGACGACCTCCGGCGGCTCCAGCTCGACATCGAGGTCGTCGCCCACGGCGGCTTCCCGCAGGCCGACGTTCCCGAGCACCGCGTCGTGCTCGTCGCCCTCAGCGACTCGACCGGCTGGCAGCACCTCGTCGGCAACCCCGAGATGGGCGAGGCCGAGCTGCTCCGCGAGACCGTCCGGATCGTGACCGAGCGCGACCCGGACGTCATCGAGATGCACAACGGCTACGCCTTCGACCTGCCGTACCTCACCGCGCGCTGCCGGATGCACGGCGTCCCGTTCGCGATCGGCCGCGACGGGACCGAGCCGCGCACGTTCCCGTCGCAGGTCCGCTTCGCCGAGCGCCAGATCGAGTACGACGCCGCCGAGGTCGCCGGGCGGCACGTCGTGGACACCATGTTCCTCGCGATGTCCTACGACGTCTTCGCGCGCTCGCTGCCGAACTACACGCTCAAGGGCGTCGCGAAGCACTTCGGCTTCGCGCCCGAAGGCCGGACCTACGTCCCGGGTGACCAGATCGCGGCCGTCTGGGAGTCCGACCCGCAGCGCATCATGGCCTACGCGCTCGACGACGTCGTCGAGACCGAGCGCATTGCGCGGCACCTCTCGGGGGCCACGTTCTACCTCACCCAGATGGTGCCGATGCCGTACGGCATGGTCGCCCGCACCGGCCCGGCGGCCAAGATCGAGGCCCTCTTCGTGCGGGCCTACCTCCACGCGCGCCACAGCCTCCCGCGCGCGCAGTGGGGCTCCCAGCACGTCGGCGGCTACACGGACGTCTTCGTCACGGGCGTCGTCGGGCCGGTCGTCTACGCGGACGTCGAGAGCCTCTACCCGTCCGTCATGCTCACGTCCGGCGTGCAGCCGGCCTCGGACGCGCTCGGCCTCTTCCCGCGCCTGCTGCGCACGCTCACCGACCTCCGGCTCGAGACCAAGGCGGCCATGAAGGCGACCGCCGACCCGGGCGAGCGTGGCGAACTCGACGCCCGACAAACAGCGTACAAAAATATAATAAATAGCTTCTATGGGAGCCTCGGCTTTCAGTTTGCGCTTTTCAACGACTTCGCCGAGGCCGACCGCGTCGCGACCGAGGGCCAGGCCATCCTGCGCCGCATCATGTCGGACGTGCGCGAGCGCGGCGGGCGCGTCATCGAGGTCGACACCGACGGCGTCCTCTTCGTCCCGCCCTCGGACGTCCAGGGCGAGGCCGACGAGCGGGCCTTCGTCGCAGCCCTCTCGCGCGGGATGCCGGCCGGCATCCGGATCGGCTTCGACGGCCGCTTCCGCGCGATGCTGTCGTACAAGAAGAAGAACTACGCCCTGCTCGGCCACGACGGCGAGATCGCCTTCAAGGGGTCGAGCCTCGTGTCCCGCTCGTCCGAGCGCTTCGGCCGCGCGTTCGTCCGCGACGCGACGCGGCTGCTGCTCGAGGTCGAGGCCCGCGGGCCGGCGGCCGTCGCGGACCTGCACGCGCTCTACCTCGGCGTCCGCGCCCGCATCGCCGCCCACGACTGGCAGGCGGACGGCGGCCCGGGCGGCGTCGAGAGCTTCCAGCGCGTCGAGACGCTCAAGATGGGCCTCGAGGACTATGCCCGCGACGTCTCGGAGGGCAAGACGCGAGCTGCGGCCTACGAGGTCGCGGCTCGGGAGTTCGAGCGGACCGGCCAGCCGGTGCGGCGTGGTGAGCGCGTCGCGTACTACATCGCCGAGGGCCGTCCCGGCGAGGCCGGCACGCGCGTGTTCGAGCTCGCCCGCGCCGCCGCGCTGTGGGACCCGGCCGCGCCGGACGAGTCGACGCCGTTCTACCTCGACCGCCTCGACCAGCTCGCGCGCCGCTTCGAGCCCTTCTTCGAGACCGCCGCCCAGCACCGCCTCGTCTTCTCGCCCGAGGACCTGTTCGGCTTCGACGCGGCCGCGGTGCGCCTCGTCGTGCACGAGCGCGCGCCCGAGTCGGTCGAGGACGACGTCCCGTTCTGACGGCCGCGCGAGTGCTCACCCGGTGACCGGCTCGTGCCCAATTCGTCCCGGCACAGAACCTTGCCGCCCGTCCCACATTCGAGAGCCCACGCCGGGCACGACGCGCGGCGCTCACGTCTCACCTTCTCTCTCTACGATGACCCGCATTCTAACCGCGTCCGCGCTGAGCCTCGCGCTCCTCGGCGGCTGCATGACCACCAAGTCCCCTGAGGACGTCGCCGACTCGGTCGTCAACGCCGGCCGCGCCGACGAGATGGCCGGCATGGACCACTCCGCCATGGGTGCCGGCGTGATGGTCGGCGGCGCGATGATGCTGCCGACCAAGACGCTCGTCGAGAACGCCTCGGCCGCCTCGAACCTCACGACG
>JAYWIE010000623.1:0-6666 GCA_043789155.1 Rubricoccaceae bacterium
GCTCGCGGCGTACCTCGACGCCGACGTCCGGTGGCGGCCGTTCCAGCTCCAGCCCGGTCTCCCGGCCGGGGGCGCGCCGCGCGACGCCTTCTTCGAGGCCAAGTTCGGCGGGCGCGGCCCGATGGAAGCCGCCTTCGCCCACGTCACCGCCGCCGGGGCGGCGGCCGGCGTCCCGTTCGACTTCGGCCGCCTCGCCGGCGCGCCCAATACCGCCGACGCGCACCGCGTCGTGCTGCTCGGCGAGGCGAGCGAGCGCGCCCTCCCCGTCGCCCGCGCCCTCTTCGACGCCTACTTCGCCGGGGGCGCGGACCTCACCGACGCCGGCGTGCTGGCTGAGATCGCGGCCACGGCAGGCCTCCCTGCCAGCGACACGCGGGCGATGCTCGCCGGCGACCGCTTCCGGGCCGAGGTCGCGGAGGGCCAGCGCCTCGCAGCGCAGATCGGCGTGTCCGGCGTGCCGCTCGTCGTCGTGGACGGGCAGATCGCCGTGTCGGGCGCGCAGCCGGCCGAGGCCCTCACCGCTGCCTTCGACCGCGCGGCCGCGCCCGGCGGTGCAGGAAGGTCGCTCGGCTCGTCCCCCTCTTCAGCCTGACGGCCCGCGCGCTCGCCGGTCCCCTCTCCAACCTGCCGGTCAGTTCCACGGCAGCTCGACCATGACGTCCTCGTGCAGGGCCGTCCGGACGTAGGCGAGCAGGGCGTCGCGGCCGGGCCCGTGGCGGTCCATGCGCAGCGTGTCGGTCTTCATGCGGACGCGGCAGACGGGCAGGCCCGGGATCACCACCACGCCGTCGACGAGCGCGCGGCCGTCGGCGGCCTCGGTCGTCACGATGCGGACGAAGGCGGGCGTCGGGTCGGCGAAGCCGAAGCCGGCGAAGTCGGGCGGGAGCGAGGGCAGGTCCATCGGGGCGGCGGCTGACGTGACCCCCGACATCGGCGTGACATGTGCGGCCCGTAAACGAACGCGCCCGGCGTCCGCTGGGCGCGTCGGGGCGCGGGTTCGATTAAGCGCCGGCGGCCGGCGGGACGGGGTCTGCGCCTCGGGTTGTGCGGCGGCGTGTGGCACGCCGGAGGCTACGCCCCGCCGCGCTCGCGCGTGAGGGTGGCCTCGATCCGGCGGTCCGGCACGAGCCACATCGCGGCGACGCCAGCGTAGATCGCCCCGGCGGCATAGGGATGGACGACGAGCGCGACGGGGATCGCGGTGCCGTAGGCGGCCATCGAGGCGACCTCCTTCCAGCGGTCCGTCCCCAGCGCGGCGTGGAGCGCGGGGTTCGCGCCGGGGATCGTCTGGAGCGCCCGCTCAAGGACGGCAAACGCGCCCCCGGCCATGAGCAGCGCGACGCCGTAGAAGGCCATCGGGAGGGCGGAGAAGCCGGTCTCGCCGGTCCACGCGGTCAGGAAGGGGACGAGCGAGAGCCAGAACAGCAGGTGCAGGTTCGCCCACAGCACGCGCCCGTTGACGCGCTCGGCCGCCTGGAACAGGTGGTGGTGATTGTTCCAGTAGATGCCGACGTAGACGAAGCTGAGCACGTAGCTCAGGAGGACGGGCACGACGGGCCGCAGCGCGGCGAGCGTCGGCTCGTGGGGCACGGGCAGCTCGAGCACCATAATCGTGAGCACGATGGCGAGCACGCCGTCGGAGAAGGCTTCTAGGCGGGCGGTCGTCATCGGGGCGGAGCCGGGTGCGGCGCGAGGATACAGCCGCGCCTTGGCGGTTTCGGACGATGCGGTCGGGCCCGTAGGGCCTCAGCGTGCTGTACCGAGCGTGGCGGTGGGAAGGCCACAGCATGCTGTACGCCTCATTCCCGACGTCTCGGCACCGCCCGGCGTCGGGTCACGCCCCGGCGAGGCAGGCCGCCAGGGCGTCCGCGCCCAGGTCCGACACGGCGAGCGTCAGGTCCGGCGCGCGGCCCGAGCCGAGGTCGCGCGCGCCCCACCACGTGTCGTGCCAGCGGCCGTGCTTGAAGCCCGCCCGCGGGAACACGCCGACGTCGCCGAAGCCCAGCGCGCGGTGCAGGCCGACGCTCGCGTCGTTAGGCAGCGTCGCGCCGGCGTAGGCGACGGCGAATCCCTGCATCCGCAGGATCTCGAGCAGCGCCGTCATGAGCGTCCGCCCCAGCCCGCGGCCCTGCGCGTCCGCCGCGAGGTACACGGACGTCTCGGCGCTCCACGCGTACGCCGCCCGCGCGCGGTGCAGCCCGGCGTAGGCGTACCCGGCGACGCGCCCGCCGCTCTCGGCGACGAGCCACGGGTAGCGCGGCAGCGTCGCGGCGATGCGGGCCGCCATCTCGGCCGCGTCCGGCGAGACGGCCTCGAACGACGTGGCGCTGTCGGTCACGGCGGGCGCGTAGATCGCCGCGACGGCTGCGGCGTCGTCGGGCGTGGCGAGGCGGAGCGTCATGCGGTCAGCGGCTGTGTCGGGAGGATGGTACGCACACGCAGACCGCTTGACGGGACGACTGGTATCACATACACTACCGCCATGCCCGTCCGGATCGTCCTCGACACCAACGTTCTCGACTCGGCGCTCCGCTCTGCCAGCGGCGCGTCGTTCGAGGTCGTCCGCCGGATCGGCATGGGCCTGTTCGGTCTCCATCTCTCGGTACCCATCGCGCTCGAGTACGAGGCCGTCCTGCTGCGCCACGAGTCGGTCCTGAGCCTCGAGCCGCCGCAGATTCTCGGCTTCGTGGACTACGTGTGCTCGGTGGCCGACCTCCACGACATCCACTTTCTCTGGCGGCCGATGCTTCGCGATCCCGGCGACGAGATGGTCGCCGAACTCGCCGTAGCGGCCCGGGCCGACTGCGTCGTCACCCACAACGTCCGCGACTTCGGCCCCCTCACGGCGCGCTTCGGCATACCCGCCGTCACACCCGGCGCGTTTCTGCGCTCGCTCCCGCCTCTGCCCCGATGAGCTCTCTCAGCCTCCGCCTCCCGGACTCGCTCCACGCCCGGATCCGCGCGCTCGCCGCGGCCGACGGCGTCTCGATCAACCAGTTCATCGCGCTCGCTGCGGCCGAGAAGGTCTCGGCGCTGCTCACGGCCGAGTACCTCCGCGAGCGCGCCGCCGGAGCGAGCCGCGAGGCGTTCGACGCCGTCCTCGCCCGCGTCCCGGACGCCGGGCCGGACCCGGACGACGGCCTCGGCTGACGCCGGCTACGCGGCGGCCTCAGGCTCGAAGCGGACGCGCAGCCAGCCGTCGTCCACGGCCGCGCGCTCCGCTACGCGCCACCATCAGAACCGGGCGGGAGCCCCGCGCCGCGGACACGGACGCGCTCCTCGTCGGCAACCCACAGGAACCCGACGAGCGGTTCGGTCTCGAAGAGGCGCGCGAGCCGCCCGAGCACCTCGACCACGTGCGAGCGGTGCTGCCGACGCAGCCGCAGCACGACGATCCCGGCATGAATCTCGGGCGGGTACCGGCGCAGGTCGGCGAAGTCTGTGTCGAGTGTCACGAGCGCGCGCCGCTCGACGCGGCACACCGCTGAGATGACAGAATCCGGCTCCCCGGACAGGGACTGCTCCGAAACCGTGGCCGCGTCGTGGCCCGCCTCGCGGAGCACGTCTGCCGCCTCAGCCGGCAGATTCTCGTCCAGCTTGAAGCGCACGTCAGGCCGCGAGGTTGAGCGTCCGCTCACCCGCAAGGTCGGCGGCGTAGGCGAGCGCAGCCCGGACCGCCTCAGGCGAGACGGCCGGGTAGCTCGCTACGATCTCGTCGGCCGAAAGCCCCGCCGCGAGGTTGTCCAGCACGACGGCGACCGGCACGCGCGTCCCGCGGATGCAGGCGCGGCCGTGGCTCACGAGCGGGTCGACGGTGATGTGGTCGCGCCAGTCCATCGTGCATCGGGTCAGTCCGCTTCGAAGGTAGCGTACTACGTCCGCTGCGCCCGGTGGGAAATCCATGCGCCGTACCCGACCAGACCGACCCAGATGAACGTCGTAGCTGATGCGACGAGCCGGCCGGCGAAGGCATGCGCAGAGCCGTCTGACACGACGGATGCGTATCCAAGTGCGAGCACGAGCGGAACGCCGAGCAAGGCAGTGAGACGCAGCGCACGGTCCAGCGCGGGCATAACCCGGTTCGACCGGCACAACCGAAGCCGACCTCCACCACCGCCCGGCTGCACCTGCGAGCGCGCTTAGGCCAGCGAGCGTCGAGAGGTGCTGTACGATGCGGTACCATTGCACGACGGTGCCGATTCCGGGCAGCGCGACCGCCGAGGTAGCGAGCACGGGCAAGTAGATGACGCCCCACCCACTCGCGTGCGTGAATGCGTCCCAGATGTCGTGCGTCACGGCCCCGACGAGTAGCGCCGCAACGGTCCGGACGGCGTCGGCAGGCACCGCGGCGCGAAACAGCCCGGTTGTGGGCATCATCCGTGCCTGTGCCGAGACGGGAAGGAGCGCCACGAACGGACGCTTCACGAGTCGGTGGAAGGTCCAGAGGATGAGCGCACCGGCTGGCAGGCAGAACAGGAACAGGCCGGGCAGGGTGTGCCCGAACCCGCCCCGCGGAGCCAGCCGGAGGAAGTAGACGACGTCTGGCGTCATGCTCCCGACGACGAGTGCGGAGAGCGGCAGCCGCCGCGCGAGCGGAAGAATTGCGGCTGGATGCGCGAAGGTGAGCGGCATCTACACCGCCGGTCGGCTGGCCTCGGGCTCGAAGCGGACGCGCAGCCAGCCGTCGTCCACGGCCGCCGAGGCGAGGTGGTAGTAGGCGAGGAAGGCCGGCAGCATCACGTTGCGCCGCTGGTTGGCCACGTTGACGACGAACGAGTCGCCGAAGGCCTCGACCTCGACGTCGTCCTGCGTCGTGTACGGCACGCGGATGCTCACCGTGTAGGCGTCGCCGACGTTCTCGACGGTGTAGGTCGGCTCGGCGTGGAAGACGGCGGCGGGATCGCGCGCGCCCGGCGTGCCCGGCGCGCCGTAGAGGCCGTCGCCGATGCGCCGGAGCAGCTCCAGCCCGAAGACCTCCTCGCCGAGGTGCGGCACCCGGAGCACCGGGAGCGGCGCGAACGTCTCCTCGATCTCTGCCATGTAGCCCGCCTGCGCCTTCACGTACTTCGCCATGACGCCGCCGCCGGCGTCGTCCTCGGGCACGACCCGGTTCACGATCGCCGCGTCGACGCCGTAGCCGTAGAGCTGGAGGTACGTGTGCGCGCGCCGCGCCTCCTGGATCACCATCCGCTCGGGGTTCATCACCAGCCGGGCCGACGTGATCTGCGGGTCCTGCATGACCTTCTGGACGTCGGCGAGCTTGCCGAAGAGGGCGTCGAGCTCGGCGTAGCCGCGGTCCAGCGGGATGCCGGTCGTCTTGCGGACGGCGTAGCCGACGGTCTGGATCGCGCGCTTCTGCAGCGGGAACGCCTTCTGGAGCCACCACTGCGTCACCTGCGGCAGCGTGAGCAGCGTCAGCGTCTCGCCCGTCGGCGCGGCGTCGAGCACGATCGTGTCGTAGTGGCCCTCGGTGTAGAACTTGTCCAGCCACAGCAGCGCCGAGCCCTCGGACATGCCCGGCAGCGCGGCCATCTCCTCGGCCGCGACGGCCTCGGCCCCCTGCCACCGGAGGACCGTCCGGACGAGCTCGCGCATGTTGCCCCAGTACGTGCGCATCGAGTAGTACATGTCGACCTCCATCGCGTCGAGGTTCGGGGCGACGGTCTGCGGCTCTGGGCCGAGCGGCAGGTCGAGCGCGTCGGCGAGCGAGTGCGCGGGGTCGGTCGAGAGGACGAGCGTGCGCTGGCCGCGGCCTGCGCAGGCGAGGGCCGTCGCCGCGGCGCAGGTCGTCTTGCCGACGCCGCCCTTGCCGGTAAACAGGAGGACGCGGGGCATGACGGGGTTGAGAGGTTTCAGGGTGGAGAGGTTTCAGGGTGGAAGGGTTCCCCGTCTTCGCCTCGTTCACCCCTCAACCCTTCAACCTCTCCACCTTCCAACCTTCTTCAGTCCTTCCGGTCGCCGACGGCGGCTCCGCCGAGCGAGCGGATCGGGCGCGTCGGGCCGGCGGGCGCGGCGCGGCGGTCGGTCGGGCCGATCTCGGAGCGCAGGCGCGGCTGGTCCGGCTCGGGCTGCTCGATCGGCGTCTCGACCGGCTCGGCCGGCGTGTAGTCGTCCTCGGGCGGCGTCCACTCGGGCGCGGCGTCGCCCGTGAGGTCCGGCCCGGCCGGTGCCTCGGGCTCGTCGCCGGCGTAGGGGTCCTCGTAGACGGCCGGGCCGGGGAAGCGGCGGTCCGGGAGGCTGTCCTGCACGCGCCGCAGGAAGGCCCCGACGACCGGGAGGGCCGTCGCGCCGCCGGCGCCGGTCGCCATCGAGCGGAAGGCCACGCGCTGGTCGTTGAAGCCGACCCAGACCCCGACGACGAGGCCGGGGTGCATCGCGATAAACCAGCCGTCGGCGTAGCGCTGCGTGGTGCCGGTCTTGCCGGCGAGGTCGCCGGTGACGCCCATGCCGCGCAGGTCCTTGCCCGTGCCGCGGTCGACGACGCCGCGCATCATGTCGAGCAGGTTGCGCGCGTCGCGGCGCGTGAGCGCCTGCGGGCCCTGCGCCGCGAAGCGCTCGAGGACGTGGCCCGAGGCCGTCTCGATCTGCGTCACGAGGCGCGGCGTGCGCACGAGCCCGTCGTTGGCGATGGCCCCGTACGCCCCGACCATCTCGAGCAGCGTGACG
>JAYWIE010000624.1:0-1907 GCA_043789155.1 Rubricoccaceae bacterium
GCTCGGCACCCGCGACGTCTACCGCGCGCTCGGCAACCCGCTCGGCACCGAAGACCCCGAGCTGGGCGCGTGGGCGTGGTGGTTCGGCAGCCAGGGCCTCACCGGCTTCGTCGTGCCCGTGCTCGTCCTGCTCGCCGCGTTCCGGTGGACGCCCCGGCAGGCCGGCCTCGGCCTCGGCGACTGGCGGCTCGCCGGCGGCCTCGCGCTCGCCTACCTCCCGCTCGTCGCCGTCGGGACGTGGATTCTCTCGGACGGCGCGGGCTTCCAGCAGCAGTACCCGCACTTCTACGGCGCGCGGGACTCGTGGGCCGTCTTCGCGGCGTACGAGGCGCTGTTCGTGTTCTACTGGCTCGGCTGGGAGTACCTCTGGCGCGGCTTCGTGCTGTTCGGGACGGCCCCGGCGCTCGGCGTCCCGCTCGCGATCGTCGCGCAGACGGTCCCGTTCGCGATCCTGCACGCGGCGAAGCCGCCGGCCGAGGCCTACCTCTCGATCGTCGGCGGGCTCGCGCTCGGCGCGCTCGTCTGGCGCTGCCGCTCGTTCTGGATCGCCGTCCCGATCCACGCCGCGCAGATGCTCCTGCTGGACCTCTTCTGCACGCTCCGCTTCCGCACCGGGGCCGCCGGCATAGGCCTCGACGCCCTCCGGCAGGCGTTCGGCGGATAGCCGCAACGCCCCGGCGGCACGACGGCATGACGGCACGATGGCATCTGCCCCCACCCTCCCTACTTGTCATCCCGGACTTGATCCGGGATCTGTCTTTTGCATTGTGCTACATTGATAAAGGCGAAAAGACAGATCCCGGATCAAGTCCGGGATGACATATTTTTAGTGTTGAGGATTGTCAAGCGGAACTATTCCAGACGTCCCTCCTCAACCCCTCAACCCCTCAACCCTCTTCCTCTACGACGGGCTCGTCGGACTCGTGGACCGCGTCGCCGTCCTTGATCTCGGTCCGCAGCAGCCGGAACGGGCCGGTGATGACCTGCTCCGTGCCGCGCAGGCCCGAGCGGATCTCGATGTGCGTGTCGTCCGTGATGCCCGTCGTGACCTCGCGCATCTCGGCCTTGCCGTCGACGAGCACGAACACGACGCGGCGGAGGTCCTCGCCGTCCGGGACGGGTTCGTTCGAGAGTGTGTCGCCCTCGGCCTCGGCGGTGCGGCGGGCCTCGCGCGCGAGCGCGTTGAAGTCGCGCACGGTCACGGCCTGGATGGGGACGACGACGGCCTCGGGCACGGTCCGCGTGAAGATGTCGACGGTGCCCGACATGCCGGGGCGCAGGACCGGGCCGGGCGCGCGTGGCGGCGTGCCCTCCTCGGGGGCCGTCCGCGCCGTCGCCGCGGCGTCCTGGCCCGCGGCCGCGAGGCGGACCTCGACCGGGAAGTTGGTCACGGCCTGCGCCGAGCCCTCGTTCTGGATGCGCGCCGAGTTGGCGATCTCGGTCACGATGCCCGAGATCGGGTCGTCCGGGTACGCGTCGACCTCGACGCGCGCCGAGTCGCCGAGCTCGACCCGGACGACGTCGTTCTCGTTGACGTCGATGCGGACCGTCATCGCGTCGAGCCGCGCGACGCGCATGAGCTCGGTGCCCGCCATCTGCGCCGTGCCGACGATCTTCTGGCCGAGCTCCACGTTGAGCTGGCTCACGGTCCCCGAGATGGGCGCGTAGATGGCCGTCCGCGAGAGGTCCTGGCCGGCCTGCCGCGCGCGGATCTGCTCGCCGCGGACCGTCGCCTGCGCGCCCGAGATGCGCCCGCGCGCGGTTTCGATGCGCGCCCGCGCCGAGCGCTCGGCTGCCTGCGCGACGGCGAGCGCGCCCTGCGCCGCCTCGAGCTCGGACGCCGCGACGACGTCGCGCTCGAACAGCAGGCGCTGCCGGTCGAGCGCCCGCTGCGCCCGCTCGCGGTC
>JAYWIE010000625.1:0-1906 GCA_043789155.1 Rubricoccaceae bacterium
CCGCCGCCTTCTCGGACGCAGTCCTCCAGGACGTCGCGCGGGCGGGCCTGCTGGGCCTCTCGGGGCCGCTCCAGACCGACCGCGCCGTGCTCGGCCCCACCGCGACGCTCGCCGGCACGGGCGAGGTGGGCCTGCCCGCGGCCGTCTTCACGGCCCTGGCGGCGCACCGCGCGCTGGGCATCGGCCGCGACCTCGCCGGGATGCCCGAGGCAGAGGCGCTCGCCGAGGTCGAGGCCCGATTCCGCGCCTTCCTTGGCACGCCCGACGCCGACGCCGTGACCGTGCAGGCCATGCCCGAGCACGACTCCGCGACGATGCGCACCGTGGGCGTCCGCCTGCGGCCGCCGGCCCGCATCGGCGCGGGCACCGTGGACGTCATCATCGGCGTCGCGATCGACCTCGAGGGCCCGGCGGCGGACGGCGCGATGGCCGGCGCGCCAGCGGCGGGTGGCGATGTCTGACGACCCGACCGTGCCGCCGCTGCGCGTCGTCGGCGCGGACGCCGCGTGGGAGTTCGACCGGCCGTTCACGGTCGGCCGCGAGGACGCCTGCGAGGTGTGCTTCGACGGCCACGCGCGCGTGAGCCGCGCGCACCTGCGCGTCTTCCCCGAGGGCGGGACGTGGTGGGTCGAGGACTTGGGCAGCGCCAACGGGCTCTACGTCGGCGGCGAGCGCGTGCTGCGCGTCGCCGTCGCGGGCGAGACCGCCGTCCAGGTTGGCGAGGGCGGCCCGCATCTGACGCTCTCGCCCGTCGCCGCCGGCCCCGCGCCGGGTGCCGTGGGTCTCGACGACCTGACGGTCCGGCACCCGCGCTTCACCGCCGCCCCCGACCCGACGCCGCGCAGCGCGGCGGCGCACAGCGCCTCCGGCGACGGCACGCCCGGCGCGCCGCCCGACGTGCCGCCGGCGGCCTCGACCCGGCCGCTCGGCCCCGACGGCCAGCCGCTCTCCTACGAGGACGTCGTGAAGCACTACTTCGGCGACGACGACGCCGACGCCGGCGAGCGGACGCGCTTCATCCGCCAGGCCTACGGCGACATCCAGCAGGCGACCGCGCGCGAGCACCGCTCGAAGCAGTCGCGCTACCGCGCGCTCCTCGTCGCGGCGCTCGCCGTGTGCGTCGTCTCGGTCTCGTACGCCGGCTACCGCGAGTACACCGTCCGCCAGCTGCGCGGGCAGGCGCAGGAGCTGTTCACCCAGCTCCAGAGCTACAACGTGACCATCGCGCAGCAGGTCGTGGCCGTGCAGGCGCAGATCGAGGCCGAGCCCGAGCTCGCGGACAGCCTCCAGGTGGACCTCGACGCGGCGCTCGAGGCGCGCCGCCAGACGGCCGCCCGCTACGACCGCTTCGTGCGCGGCCTCGGCGTCTATGACGGCCTCTCGTCCGAGGAGGAGGCCATCTACCGCGTCGCGCGGGCCTTCGGCGAGAGCGAGCTCACGATCCCGCCCGCGTTCGTCGACGAGGTCAAGGTCTACGTGGCCCGGTGGCGCAACTCGAACCGCTTCCAGACGGCGGTCCGCACGGCCGAGGTCAACGGCTACATCCCCGTCACCGTCGAGGCGCTGCGGCGCAACGGGATGCCGCCCGAGTTCTTCTACCTCGCGCTCCAGGAGAGCAACTTCGACACGCGCATCGTCGGCCCGCCGACGCGCTACGGCTACGCCAAGGGCGCGTGGCAGTTCATCCCCGAGACGGGCCGGCGCTACGGCCTCGCGACGGGCCCGCTCGTGGCGCAGCCCGTCTACGACCCGCAGGACCAGCGCCAGGACTTCGACGCCGCCGCGGCGGCCGCGGCGCGCTACCTCCACGACATCTACGTGACGCTCTCGCAGGCCAGCGGCCTGCTCGTGTGCGCGTCCTACAACTGGGGCGAGTTCCGCGTCAAGCAGAAGATGCGCGGCATCG
>JAYWIE010000626.1:0-6661 GCA_043789155.1 Rubricoccaceae bacterium
CGCGGCCGCGACGTCGCGCACCTGGTGCGCACCGGCCTCCCCGGTGCCGTCCGGGCCGGTCACCGAATCGGACCTTCCGGCCTCGCCTCTCTTTCTAAGGGGCGGGGCCGGTCGACGTTCAAGTCAACCCTCTGCGAACGCCGTCCGGATCGCCTCGGCGACTCGCGCGGGGTCCGAGCCGTAGTAGAGCTGCGTCGTCGCGACGTCGGCGTGGCCGAGCTGTTCGCGGATGACGTCCACGGGCACGCCGCGACGCCGGAGGACGGAGGCGTACGTGTGCCGGAGGAGGTGTGGGTACACTGGTTTCGAGATGCCGGCGGCCTCGGCCGTCGCCTTGACGATCTGCTGGACGCGGCGCGTCGTGAACGCGCCGCCGGCGCGCGAGACGAACAGCGGCCCGGCCTGCCGGTCGCCGACGTGGATGCGGAGCGCGCGCGCCAGCTCGGCCGGCACCACGACGCGCCGGCGGACGTCGCCCTTGCCGTGCTCGACGGTGATCGTCGTCTCGGCCATGCTCAGGTCCTCGACGCGCAGCGCGACGAACTCGGCCACGCGGAGCCCGGCCAGAAGGAGCGTCTGCACCATCAGCCCGTGCGTGCCGGCCGACGTGTAGGCCGCGGCCACGAACCGCTCCTGCTCCTCGGCGCTCAGCCGGTCGACGTCGCCGCGGCGGTGCGTCGGGCGTTTCAGGCCGGCGAGCGCGCGGGCCTGCCGCACGAGCGCCTTCGTGCCGTCGTAGCTGTACCCACCCTTCGTGAGGATGCGCGCGACCGCGCGGGCGTCGGCGTCGAGGTCGGGCATTTCGCGTTCCGCTTTGTGGGGCGAAACGAAGCTACGACGCCCCGCCCCGGGGGCGTCCGGAGCGGGGCGTTTGGATCAGCCGGGGGCCGTCAGTTTCGCGGTCCGGGGAAAGGACGAAACTCGGCCGGCGCGTCAGGAGCCGGCCGCGCCGCGCTCGGCGTAGATCTGCGCGACCTCGGCGTCGCGCAGCCACCCGCCGACCCGGTAGTCCGACGAGTAGAACACGACCTGCGACACCTCGACCGCGTTCTCGCTCGCCAGCTTGAGCGTCTCGCCCACGGCCCACGGGCTAATCCCGCCGGCGTCGTTGTTCTTCGACACGACGAGCCCGCCGTTGCGGTAGACCCGGAGCTGGCTCGGGCAGTACTCGCCCGTGTTGGCGAGCACCTCGAACACGACGAGCAGGTCGTACGCGCCCTGCCAGTCGGCCTCGGTCCACGCGCTACCTGGCGCGACGCCGTTCTGGATCTTGAGGCCGTACGCGCCGCCGCTCATCCCACCCTCGCCGCCGTTGTGACGGAAGCCCATGCCGGCCCCTCCGCTCTCCGTGGTGAGGATGTTCGTGTAGTTGGCGACGCCGTTGTGAACCGTCATGCCCATCGCCCACGACCGACCCTGAAGCGCGCCGACCATCTGCAAAACCGTCAGGTCTGACTGTCCCCGGTCCTCTCGGTAGAGGTAGCCGCCGGTCGGACCTGCGACCGGCTCGGCGGTGCCGCTGAGCGGGTTGGTGGCATCTTTGAGGTTCGGCGTTTTCCAGCTACCGCCGCCGCCGGCGGCCGGTGGGTAGGCGGCGTTCGCCGGCCAGTACGCCACGAGGTCTTGGTGCGACAGGATCGCATCCTCGACGGTCGGGTAGACCGTCACCGGCTTCAGGTCAATCCGCAGCGGCGCGCGCAGGTCGGCGTAGCGCCCCCACTCGTCCTGGCAGCGGACCCACACCTCGACGTCGGTGTCGCCGCGGCCCGTCGGGTCCAGCGTCAGCGTGTGGCCCGTGACCGTGGCGAGGCCGCCCGAGTTATAGGGCTCGACGAGCGCGTAGCGGACCGCGCCCGTGGTCGCCATGCTCTGCGAGTCGTAGGCGAACAGCGCCCCGAGATCGACCGTGAGCGGTGCGTCGCCGTCGGTGAGCGTCGGCAGCACGAGGGCTCCGGTGGCGACGGGTCCTGAGGCGGGGACGGGATCGTCGGCGGGCCACACGAGCCCGGCGGGCAGCGGGCGCACGGCGGCCGACCACGCGACCGTGACCGGAGCCGAGCCCGTGAAGGCGAGCCGGAGCACCGGCGCGGCGTCCGTGCCGACGTTCGTCCAGCCGGTGAAGCGCCCGGCGTCGGGACCGGTCACCGTCACGAAGCCCGCGGCCTGAGGCGGCGCGAAGAGGTTTACGGGCACGTCGATGGTGCCGGCGGCGAGGGCCGAGGCGGCGAGCGAGCCCGACGCTTCGGACGTCCGGCCGCCCTTCACGGTCGTCTGCTGGAAGTAGCTCCATGCCAGCTCGCGCGCCGTCGGCGCGCGGCGGAGCTTCACGCGCAGACAGTAGACGCGGAGCCCGGCCGCGTCCAGTCCGCCCGCGTCCAGCTCGCTCGCGGGGAACACGGCGTCGCCGCCGCCAATGTCCACGACAAGCTGTTCGGCCCCGCACTCGAAGTCCCGCAGGAACAGCCGGAGCGTGGACGGGCGCGTACCCGGGCCGCCCGTCTTCATCCGGTCACGCTCGGACGTGAACAGCAGCGTCGACCCGTGATAGGCCGAGCCGAAGGCGAGCCCGGCCGAGCCGCCATACCATGAAATCACCCGGTCGCTGTCGAGCGAGATGCCGTAGCGGGACAGCTCGTACTGGCTGAACGCGGCGTCGATGAACAGGTCGCGGTAGTGGGTATCCGCGTCCGAGCGGAGCAGCGAGCGCATCTTGCCCTGCACCACGCTCGGCGTGCCGAGCGTCCCGATCCGCCCCTTGCTGTCGAACTGGCCGCCGTAGCCGGCGACCATGCGGTCGTCGTAGGTCGGCGGCGCGACGACGGTGAGCCGGTCGAGCACGTACGGGGCGTCGCCACCCATGACGAACCCGCCAATGCCGCCGCCGGTCGGGGCCGGCATGTGCGTCAGGTCGATCTGGCGGTCGTTCTCGAAGTAGCCGCGGCCGTGGTGCGGCTTCGTCGCGCGGGCCGTGAGGTGGTCGCCGACGGGCGTGTCCTCGGCCCGGCGGCCTCCGACGGACTCGTAGACGCCCATCCAGCTGTAGGGCGTCTGCGGAATGTCTCGGATCACGACGGTGCCGTAGGTGCCCATGTACGGCTCCCACGCCGTCGCGTAGTCGATGCCCGCCACCTCGACGCGCTCGAGCGTCTGCCCGACGCCCTGGTGGATCTGGTAGTTGTGGTGGTTGCCGGCCGCGTCGCGCAGCTTCAACAGCGAGCCGCCGAAGCCGGTGTAGCCGGACGAGCCCATGCAGGTCCCGAGACACGAGTGGACGAGCAGGCCGAAAACGTCATGCCGCTGGACATCGCCCGGCACCCCGTCGAACGGCCCGAGGCCGCCCGAGAAGCCGGAGCCGAACGAGCTGTTGCGGATCGCGCTGTACGCGGCCGTGTTGAAGGAGCCGCCGCCGGGGCCGGAGTTCTCGCGCCAGAGGTTCATCTCGGGCCGGTCCTGTCCCGCCATGAGCTCCTCGTTCTCGAAGAGGCCGCCGTCGATTTCGAGCGCGCCCGTGCGGGCGTAGCCGCGGCCGGGGCACGCGACGACGACGGGGTAGGGCGTGCCCTCGTTGTAGAGCCAGTCCTCGGGCTGACGGCCGAAGCCGTAGCCGCCGGTTGCCGTGCGGATTGCGAGGAAGCGGTAGTGCGATCCGCGCGCGGCCTTGACGCCGATGCGTGCGAGCGGCTGCCCGCCCGTGGTGAGCCCGCCGAGGTACCCGAGCGTGCCGTACACCGAGCCTCCGGGCCGGTCCGACGAGACGGTCCGGTTGTCGGCTGCGAGCCAGTCCACGCCGGGGCGGCGCAGCAGCGGCGCGTGGTAGCCGTAGAGGCCCGACAGGACAACGGGCACGTTGTGGACGGCGCTGTAGACCGGGAGCGCGTTCAACCCGGCGGCGAGCGCGCGGGCGCGGGCGCGCTGGTGCGCGACGCGCTCGGCCCAGCAGAGACCGTGCTGCGCGGACGCGGCGTGGTTCAGCCGGTCCGTGCCGGGCGCGGGCAGGCTCGCGTCGTCGGTGTAGCCCGCGGCGTAGGTCGGCGTCGGCAGGCCGGTGTCGGGGTGCCGCCACCACTCGGGGCGCACGTAGTCCGTGCGCGGGGCGACGGTGCCCGTCTGCGGGTCGCGGAGCGCGAGCGGAGCCACGACGCGCTCGAGCCGCGCCGGGCCCGTCGCGCGACGCAGGCGGACCGTCCGCTCGGTCGTGCCCGGCATCGCACCGAGCGAGTTCGCGGCGTAGGAGAACGCGCCGATGGGGCCCGACAGGTCGAGTCCGCCGGTGCCGTCCGAGGCCAGGCCGGACCCGTGGAGCTTGCCCGCCGGGAAGCTCGCCGCGCCGGCGTACTGGTAGCGCACGTCGTCCCACGAGACGTCCGCGCCGAGCAGCGTCGTGCCGGCCGGCGCGGCGACGGTCTCCTCGCTTCCGAGCGCGTTGAGCGGCACCATGCACGTGCCGCCGTCGGTGGCCCGGCCGCTCGCCGTGTACACGAACACGGCGTCGTGCGTCTCGGTCGTGATGCGGACCGTCTCGCCGGCCGCGTAGCCGGTGAGGGCACGGGCCGCAGCCCGGTCCGCGACGGTGTACGTCGCCTGGGCCGGTAGCGGCTCGACGGGCGCGCCGGCCGTGACGACGCCGGAGAGCGGCGACGCTGCGCCGGGACCGCCACCGGCCCCGGCCGCGCCGAGCGCGACGAGCGCGAGCCGCCGGCCCGCAGGCGTCTCGCCGAGCGGGACGCTCACCGGGCGCAGGCCGTCGGCGACGACGCCGGGGTCCGTGCTCGCGACGTCCACCGGGACGGTCGCGAGCACGACGTCGGGCACGCCGCCGGGCGTGTCGGTGTAGAGCACGCGGAGCGCGACGGTCGCGGCCGTGACGCGGGCGGTGAGAGACGGCATCGGAGGGCGCGGTGACCGCGCGGCAGAAAGGGACTGGGCCGGTGCCGGCCCACGCCGGCGTCAGGGAACGTAGACGAGGCCGGTCGGCGCGGGCGGAGCGGTCGCGGCCAGCACCTCGACGTAGACGTCGAGCGTGCTCGTCTCGCCCTTCTCGTCGCGGAGCGAGACCGTCAGGCGCGACTGCACGCGGGCGACCGAGGCGTCCACGACGAGCACGGTGCCCTCCATCATCGCCCACTCGAACACCTCGTACCTGCCCGTGCCGACGAGCCCCGGACGCCCGATGACGACCTCGTTGGCGGCCGTGCCCTCCTTGCGGCTCTCCAGCACGTACTTCGCGGTCGGCTTGTCCTCGTCGTAGAGGTACGGGCTCAGGTCCGTGCGGCAGGGCTCCTTGGGGTTGACCGGGACCGCGAGCTTGAGCGCGCCCGCGGTGTACGGCGCGCGGTTGTGGTAGTCGGCCGGCGACGGCGGCGAGACCGTCCGGCCGGTGCCGTCGACGCGCACGGCCGCGGCGCGGAAGAGCCTGCCCGGCGCGTCCTGGATGTCGTCGATGGGCACGAGCACGCCCGGGTCCTGGTCGAGCAGGCCCGCGACGGGCACGGACTTGAGGGGCAGCCACGCGAGGCCCTTGCCCGGGGCGACGGGGTTGGCGAACTCGACGTCGATGTCGGTCGCGTCGGGCGCGAGCCCGAAGACTTTGAGGAAGGGCATGGTCGTGCGCGGCGTCCGCGCGGTCAGAGGGTGTAGTAGACGGCGGCCGTCGGGGCCGCGAGCGAGAGAGTCCGAACGGAGAGGGTGACGGTGGCCGTCGCGGTCGCGGCGCGCTCGTCGACGCCGACGACCGTCAGCACGACGGGCGCGCGCGGCTCGGCCGTGTCCACGACGAGCGCGTCGCCGTCGAGCACGGCCCACGCCGGCAGGCTGTCCCGGCCCTCTGCGTCGTGGCGGGACGGGACGCGGAACGTGACCTCCCCGCCGTCCGGGTCGGTGATGAGGCCGACGAGCGAGAACCGCCCCGTCTTCTGGCCGCCGCCGCCGTCGGCGGCGGTGTAGAGCGTGGCGAGGGCGTTGCCGGCCGAGACGGGCGCGCGGTTGCGGTAGGTCTCGGCCGAGGGCGCGGACTCGGCGACGTCCCCGGCGACGTCGCGCAGTGCGACGGCGCGGAAGCGGCGGCCCATCTGGTCCTCGGCCGGCGTGAGCGGGAGCGTGAGCACGCCGGCCGCGGCGGCGTCGGTGCGGAGCGCGGTCCAGATGCGCGCCGGGGTGTCGGGGGCGAACGCGCCCCCCTTACCGCCGGGACCGGCGGTGACGCCGGCGTCGTGCGCCTCGATGCGGACGGCCGTCGTGCGCGAGTCCACGGCCATCGTGAGCGCGCCCGTCTGGCCCTCGCGCTCGGTGTAGCCGAACGCGGCCGGCGGGGCCGGGGCGAGGCTGTTGTCGGCGCGCTTGGTGGCCCCGCGCGGGCGCTCGGCGAGGATGAGCGTGCCCGTGCCGGAGGCAGGGACGGAGCCGGGGTACGTGACGACCACGACGTCGCCGGCGACGCGGACGGCGGCGGTCTGGCCGACGAGCTGGGCCGCGGCCCCGCCGAGGCCGGGCACGGTGAGCACGACGGCGCGGTTGCCCTGGACGGCGAGCGCGGCCACGGCGAGGCGGCCGGCCGTGCTGGCCGTCACGCCGTCGGCGTCGAACGTGAGCGTCACGACGGCCGCGACGCCGCTGGGAGCGGGCGCGACCGGGGCCGCTGGGAAGAGCGTGGAGCGTGTCATCG
>JAYWIE010000627.1:0-1904 GCA_043789155.1 Rubricoccaceae bacterium
CCCTTCCCTTTTATCGACGTCGGGGTCGAAACCCGGACGTTGTAAAAACTCCGAGACCCGTTTCCAGGCCGCAGGAGGCGATATCGCGCGTCTGCCAAACGGCCAAAGTCCAGCTCAGACGCCCCCGTGAGACACCCGACGCGCCGCCCGAGCAGGTCGAGCGGCGCGTCGGGCGTCTGACGGGCAGGCGGTCAGATCTGGAAGACGACCCAGACGCCGAGGCCGACCAGGGCTGCGGCGGCGGTCATCACGGGGATCAGTCGGTGCATTGCGAGGGTGTGGTGGAGGGCGGAACGGGGGGATTCCAGGGTCAAGATCCGGCTAATCGGAACAAAACCTGCGTCCAAGGTAGAGGCACACGCGGCCCCGGGCAAACCGGAGTGCCCTGTTCGCCGAAATAATATTCAGGAAAGTCCCTACGGCCGCTTCAGGCCGGGCCCGAGCCGGCGCAGCGCAGCGCACGGCCGCCGCTGCCCTGTGACAGCCGTGCGCCGCCCGGAATTCACCCGGACCGCCCGGCCGGCGCGGCATCTTGCCGGCCACCAGACCCCGACCGCATGCGTCGCCTCGTCCTGATTGTGCTCGCGGCCTCGGCTGCCGCCCAGCCCGTCGCCGCCCAGCCCGTCGCCGCCCAGGCCGTCGCCGCTCAGCCTACGGCCGTGCATGACGTCGCGACGCGCGCCATCGTGACGTCGGGCCACCCCGAGGCGACGGCCGTCGGCGTGGCCGTGCTCCGCGACGGCGGCACCGCCGTCGACGCCGCGGTCGCGACGGCGTTTGCGCTCGCGGCCGTGCTGCCGGACGCCGGCAACATCGGCGGCGGCGGCTTCCTCGTGCTCCGCCGCGCCGACGGCTCGGCGACGTCGTGGGACTTCCGCGAGACGGCCCCGGCCGCGGCCACGCGCGGCCTGTTCCTCGGCGCGGACGGCCTGCCGGTGCCCGACAGGAGCACGACCGGGCACCTCGCGGCGGGCGTGCCCGGCTCCGTCGCCGGCCTGCTCGCGGCCCACGCGGCCGAGGGCCGGCTGCCGCTCGCGCGCCTCGTCGAGCCCGCGATCCGCCTCGCCCGCAGCCATGCGCTCTCGGTCCGATCGGCCAACCTGCTCAACCGCTACCGCGCCGACTTCGCCCGCTTCGACGCCGCGAAGGCGCTCTACGGCCGCGCCGCGCTGTGGCAGGCCGGCGACACGCTCCGCAACCCGGATCTCGCGCGCACGCTCGAGCGCATCCGCGACGGCGGTGCGGCGGGCTTCTACCGCGGCGAGACCGCGCGACTGATCGCAGAGGAGATGCAGCGCGGCGGCGGCCTCATCACCCTCGCCGACCTCGCCGGCTACCGGCCCGTCCAGCGCGACGTCCTCCGCGGCCGGTACCGCGGCAACGCGCTCATTACGATGCCGCCGCCGTCGTCGGGCGGCATCGCGCTGCTGCAGGTGCTCGCCGCGCTCGAGCCGTTTCCGGTCGCCCGGTGGGGCAGCGCGAGCCCACGCGCGCTCCACGCGCTCGGCGAGGCGCTGCGCCGCGCCTTCGCCGACCGCGCCCGCTACGCCGCCGACCCGGCCTTCGTGACCGTGCCGGCCGCGGGCCTCGTCGATCCGGCGTACGTCGCGTCTCGCATGTCGACGTTCGACCCGGCGCGCGCGACGCCGAGCCTCAGCGTCGCCGCGGGCGAGCCGGCGGGCCGCGAGCACACCGAGACGACGCACCTCTCGGTCGTGGACGCCGACGGGAGCGCGGTCGCGCTCACGACGACGCTCAACGACTACTTCGGCTCGCGCGTCGTGGTCGGCGGGGCGGGCTTCCTGCTCAACGACGAGATGGACGACTTCGCGACCGCGCCGGGCCGGCCCACCGGGTGGGGCCTCGTGCAGGGCGAGGCCAACGCCGTCGCGCCGGGCCGGCGC
>JAYWIE010000628.1:0-1903 GCA_043789155.1 Rubricoccaceae bacterium
CGACGGGCGAGCACCCGGACCTCGGCGCGGCGCTGCGCGTCGAGGTGCTCGGGGCGGTCCTCACGGGAGACTCGGCGCGCCACGCGCGCATCCAGGACCACGCGATCGAGTGGACCGAGCACCTCGCCGAGTCCGCCCCGCTCGTCTTCGTCTCGGGCACGGCGATGAACACCGGCAAGACGTTCGCCGCGGCGAGCCTCGTCGCCGGGCTCACCGCGCGCGGGATGCGCGTCGCCGCGGCCAAGCTTACGGGCGCGTCGCTCATGCGCGACGTCCGCGCGATGCAGGCGCAGGGGGCCGTCGCCGTGGCGACGTTCACCGAGGCCGGCGTCGTCGCGTCGACCGGCCGCGACATGGTGCCGGTCGCGAAGGGCCTGGTGCAGCACCTCAACCGCGTGTGCGGGCCGGACGTGCTCGTGCTCGAGCTCGGCGACGGCTTCATCGGGCCCTACGGCGTCGACGACATCCTGCAGGACATGGAGCTGCAGCGGCTCACGGCCGCGCACGTCCTCGCCGCGACCGACCTCGCCGGCGCGTGGGCCGCGGACCAGCTCTTCCGCACGCGCTACCGCTCGGGCCTCGCCGCCGTCGTCGGGCCGGCGACGGACACCGAGGTCGGCCGGCGCTACGTCCAGAACACGCTCGGCGTCGCAGCCGTCAACGCGCGCTCGGAGCCCGAGCGCCTCTCGGACCTCGTCGCGGCCCGCGTCGCCCGCTTCGTGACCCCCGCCGGCGACGGCTTCGGCCTCGACGCCACGCTCGCACAGCCATGACGCGCGTCGCCGTCCTCCACGGGGCCGGGCTGGCCGGCGGCGAGCTCGTCCGCCTGCTGCTCGCGCACCCGCACGCGCGCCTCGCCGCCGTCACGAGCCGGACCTTCGCCGGGCGGCCCGTCTCGGACGCCCACCCGAGCCTGCGCGGCGTCACAGACCTCGCGTTTACGGACGACCTCGGTCCGCCATCGTTCGACGCCGTCTTCGTCTGCGCCGAGCACCGCGCCGGGGCCGCTGCCGTCGCGCGTCTGCGCGCGTCCGGCTTCGAGGGCCTCGTCGTGGACCTCTCGGCCGACCACCGCCTGAGCGACGCCGCGCTCTACCCGGCGTGGTACGGCTTCGAGCACCCCGCGCCCGACGCCCTCGCCGACGCCGTCTACGGCCTCGCGGACGTCTTCCCGGAGCGCCTGCCCGGAGCCCGCCTCGTCGCCAACCCCGGCTGCTTCGCGACCGGGATCGCGCTCGCGCTCTACCCGCTCGTCGGCCTGCTCGGGCGCTTCGACGCGAGCGTGACGGCCCTCACCGGGGCGTCCGGCTCGGGCGCGCAGCCCTCGGCCGCGACGCACTTCCCGACGCGCGACGGCAACGTCCGCGCCTACAAGACGCTCGGGCACCAGCACCTCGCCGAGGTCGGGCAGACGCTCGGGCCGGACGCGGCGGTCCACTTCGTCCCGGCGTCGGGCCCGTGGACGCGCGGCATCTGGGGCACCGCCCACGTCGCCCTCCCCGCGGGCGTCTCCGAGAAAGACGTCACGGCGGCGTTCGAGACTGCGTTTGCTGACCGTCCGCTCGTGCGCCTCTCGCCCGGCGCGCTGCCCGAGCTGCTCCCGGCGGTCGGGACGCCGTTCGCAGACCTCGGGTGGGTCGCCGGCCCGGGCGGCCACCTCGTCGCCGGGTTCGCGCTCGACAACCTCGGAAAAGGCGCGGCCGCGCAGGCCGTGCAGAACCTCAACCTCGCCCTCGGCTTTCCCGAGACCGCCGGCCTTCTGCCGTGACCCGATACCGCGCCCGCATCGACGTCGCGCCCGCATCGACGTCGCGCCCGCATCGACGTCGCGCCCGCATCGGCGTCACGCCCGCATCGGCGTCACGCCCGCATCGGCGTCACGCTCGTAGGGCCACAGCATGCT
>JAYWIE010000629.1:0-6646 GCA_043789155.1 Rubricoccaceae bacterium
GCGGTCCGCCTCAGCGGCCCCCGCGCGGGCGTGACGCTGCTGAGCCCCGACACCGTCCGGCGCATCAACGACCGCTTCCGCGAGGTCGGCCTCGCCGAGGGCGAGGGCGACGTGATCAGCCCGACGATGCCCGTCGTGACGCAGTTCGGGTGGCAGTTCGAGACGCGCGTCTTCCAGTCGTCGAGCGGGCTGACCGGCCTGACCGAGTTCGTCCCGCTCGTCGGCGGCCTCGACCGCGGCATCCTGCTGCCGAGCGCGACGTTCCTCGTCGGCGCGCGGACGCACGACGGCATCGAGTTCGGCGTCGGGCCGAACGTCTCGGCGACGGGCGTCGCGTACGCGCTCGCGGCCGGCTTCAACGCGCGCGCGGGCGACGTCAACGTGCCGCTCAACGTCGCCGCGGCGCTCGGCAAGGGCGGTCCGCGCGTGAGCCTGCTCGTCGGGCTGACGTTCAACAACCGGCGCTACTGACCGCCACTGCGGGACAGCTGCCGCGGGACAGCCGCCGCGGGACAGCCGCCGCAGAACAGCCGCCGCAGAACAGCCGCCGCAGCCGGTGCCTGATACAGACGGACTATGCCGGGAGGTGGAGCAGAGCGCATCTTGCGCGCGCACCCGCCTCGCCTCCATGCACCTCGCCCGACTCCTGCTCCTGGTTCTGTCCGCCGCCGTGCTCGCGCCCGCAGCACAGGCCCAGACCGCCCCCGACTCGGCCGACGTGGCTGCGCCGCGCCCGCGCCCCGTCGCGCGTCCGCGGACGGGGCCGAGCCGCAGCGCCGGCACGGGCGCGCACCGCCTCTCGGGCCCGCGCGTCGGCGTGACGCTGCTCAGCCCGGGGACGGTCCGCCAGATCAACGAGACGTTCGGCGCGTGCACCTACGACCCGCAGAACGGCACCTGTCGCCGCGAGGACCTGATCTCGCCGAGCCTCCCCGTGGTGACGCAGTTCGGGTGGCAGTTCGAGCGGCAGATGGCGCGGACGTCGAGCGGCCTCGCGATCATCACCGAGAGCGTGCTCCTCGTCGGCGGGCTCGAGCGCGGGCTCGCCCTGCCGAGCGGGTCGCTCATCGTCGGCGTCCGCACGGCGTCCGGCATCGAGGTGGGCGTCGGGCCGAACCTCTCGGCGACGGGCGCGGCCTACGCCGTCACGCTCGGCCTCGCCAACCCGGTCGGCGAGATCAATGTGCCGGTCAACGCCGCGGTCGTGCTCGGCCGCGACGGCCCGCGCCTCAGCCTGCTCGTCGGGCTGACGTTCTCGGACGGGCGCTACTGAGAGGCTGACTATGAATGCAAGGCGAAGCCTCTAAACACCGTCATTCCCGGCCCCGACCGGGTACCGCAGGTCGGCGCAGCCCATCCAGAGTCGGAGCAAAGCGCTCGACACTCTGGATGGGCTACGCCGTCGCTTCGCGGTCCCGCGTGCGCGGGAATGACGGCAGGAGGAGGAGGATTCATAGTCAGCCTCTGAGCGCGGCGGAGCCGGCGGCCCGGGCGATGCCACGGCCCGGCCGGTGCCGGGGCTAGCTTTCCGGACGCCTCCTGGTCCGCGATGTCCCTGCCGCCCTTCCGCCTCACCAACACGCTCAGCCGGGCCGTCGAGACGGTTGAGCCCGCCGCGTTCACGCCCGACGGTCGGCCGCTGCTGCGCTTCTACTCGTGCGGCCCGACCGTCTACTCGACCGCCCACATCGGCAACTTCCGGACGTTCCTCACGGCCGACCTCGTCGTGCGGACGGCCGAGGCGCTCGGTTGGGCCGTCCGCTACGTGTCCAACATCACCGACGTCGGGCACCTCACCGAGGACGACGTCGCCGACGCCGGCGGCGAGGACAAGATGCAGAAGGCCCTCCAGTCCAAGGAGGGCGAGGCCTTCGCCAGCGTCTGGGACCTCGCGCGCCACTACACCGAGGCGCTGCTGCGGGACTGGCGCGCGCTCGGCCTGCGCGACCCGGACGTCCGCCCGCGCGCGACCGAGCACGTCCGCGAGCAGATCCACGCCGTCGAACAGCTGATCGCCAGCGAACACGCTTACGAGACGGCTGACGGCGTCTACTTCCACGTCCCCTCGTTCCCGGCCTACGGCGCGCTCTCAGGCAACACCGACGCCGAGGCGCTCGTCGTCGACGCCCGCGGGACGGTGCAGGACGGCGGCAAGCGCGACCCGCGCGACTTCGCGCTCTGGAAGAAGGACCGCGCGCATCTCATGCAGTGGCACAGCCCGTTCGCCTCGGGCGAGACCGGCGGGTGGGGCTTCCCCGGCTGGCACCTCGAGTGCTCCGTGATGGCGCAGAAGTACCTCGGCGACACCATCGACCTGCACGGCGGCGGCGAGGACCTCCGCTTCCCGCACCACGAGTGCGAGATCGCGCAGGCCGAGGCGCTCTCCGGGGAGACGTTCTCGCGGTACTGGGTCCACACCCGGTTTCTGCAGGTCGAGGGCGAGAAGATGTCCAAGAGCCGCGGCAACTTCCTGACGCTCCACGACCTCATGGCCGCGCCAGACGACGGCGGCCGGGCCGAGTGGGGCGCGCCCGTGGACCCGCTCGCGCTGCGGCTCGTGCTGATCTCGGGCCACTACGCGCGGCCGTTCAACCTCACCCGCAAGGCGCTCGACGACGCCCGCAAGAACGTCCGCCGCTACGCCGAGGCCCTCGAGGCCGCGGAGGCCGCGCAGGGCGACGGCCCGGACGCGCTCGCGGACGTCCTCGCCGACGCAGGCGACGAGATGCTGGCCGCGATGGCGGACGACCTCAACACGCCGCTCGCGCTCGCCGCTGCCTACCGCGGGGCCAATGCCGTCCTCGCTGCCGAGCGCGATGGCGGCCTGTCGGAAGCGTCGGGCGCGTCGGCGATGGTGTTCCTGGACCGCGTGCAGGCGCTGCTCGGGATCGTCCGCGCCGCGACGCCGGCCGTGGCCGACGCGGGCGCGGACCCGCTCGCGGCCGAGGTCGAGCCGCTGCTCGCGCAGCGGGCCGAGGCGCGCGCGGCCAAGGACTGGCCGCGCGCCGATGCCATCCGCGACGCGCTCGACGCGCTCGGCGTTGCGGTGACGGACACGCCTGCCGGCCCGACGTGGGCCCGTCGCGACGCCTGACGCCCGGCCACGCCTGACGGCCGGCCGGCCACGCCGCGCGGGCGCACCTGACGGATGGGTGGACCCATCCGGACGGGCGAAGACGCCCCAGCGGGGCGTCTCTACGGGGCGCTCGGGTGGAACACACGGGGACGTCGCGGTCATCCCTCATCCCTCATCCCTCCTCCCTCATCCCCTCGATGCCCTACGACGCTCGCGACTACTCGTACCTCGACGGCGGCCTGAAGCGCATGCTGGACCGGCTCCAGACCGAGGGCACGGCGACCAAGGACCTCGACGCCGACCAGCTCCTCCGCGACGACCCCAACGCGGTCGTCCTCGGGCTGCTCTTCGACCAGCGCGTGCTCGCCGAGACGGCGTTCTGCGGGCCGCTCAAGCTTAAGCAGCGCCTCGGGCACCTCGACATGGCGCTCGTCGCGGCGATGGACGCCGAGGCCTTCCAGACCGTCTTCGCCGAAGCGCCGGCCGTCCACCGCTTCACGTCCACGATGGCCACGCGGACGCAGCTCGTCGCCGGGCACCTCGCCGCGACGGGCGGCGCGCAGACGCTGTGGGAGAGCGGCACGGCTGCGGACGTCGAGAAACGGGTCCAGACGCTGCCCGGCTTCGGCCCGCTCAAGGCCCGGAAGCTGGCCCACTGCCTCGTCTACTTCGGCCACCGCGACCTCTCCGAGGCGTAACCGCTGCGGCCCCATCCGCTCCCGCAGGTCCACGCGCTGCCGGCCAGGTCGCCGTCGCTTCACTCGCCCGGCGCGCCCGCAGACGCCGCCCGTCACGGGCCGCCTCGGACCGGCCGGCGCGGCGACCGCAGGCGAGCAGGAGGTTTTGACGGAACCTCCGGGCACTTTCCGCCCGTCCCGCGGGTAGAGGATAGCCCTACGCCCGCCCCCCCGTGACGCCCCCGACTCTCAACCTGGACATTCCGCCGCAGGCGTGGTGGGCGCTCAACGGATTCGTCGTGGCGCTGCTGCTGCTGGACCTGCTGGTCTTCAACCGGCGCAGCCACCGCATCGGGTTGCGCGAGGCGGCGCGGATGTCGGCCTTCTTCGTCGCCGCGGCGCTGGCCGTCGCCGCCAGCGTCTGGATCGGCTTCGGGCATGCGGCCGGGCTGACGTTCCTGACGGGCTACCTCGTCGAGGTCTCGCTCTCGGTCGACAACCTGTTCGTGATCGCGGTCCTGTTCGGCTACTTCGCCGTCCCCGCCGCCTACCAGCACCGCGTGCTCTTCTGGGGCATCTTCGGCGCGATCGTGATGCGGGCCGGCATGATCTTCCTCGGCGTCGCGCTGATCGAGCGCTTCTCGTGGCTGCTCTACGTCTTCGGCGCGTTCCTGCTGATCACGGGCCTCAAGATGTTCCGCCACGACGACGGGGCGACGGACGTCTCCGAGAACCGCCTGTTGACGCTCCTGCGGCGGCTGCTGCCGGTGACGGCGGACTACCACGGCGAGCACTTTTTCGTGCGCGAGGCCGGCCGGCGCATGGTGACGCCGCTCTTCCTCGTGCTCGTGATGATCGAGCTCACGGATGTCGTCTTCGCCGTCGACTCGATCCCGGCCATCCTCGGCGTCACGACGGACCCGTTCCTGGCCTACGGCTCCAACATCATGGCCGTCGTCGGGCTGCGGGCGATGTACTTCCTGCTCGCCGGCGTGATCGAGCGCGTGCGCTACCTGCACGTCGGGCTGGCACTCGTGCTGTCGTTCATCGGCATCAAGATGCTCACCGAGCCGCTGCTGCACGCCCGGGGCGTCGAGCTGCCGACGTGGCTGTCGCTGCTCGTGATCGCGCTGTGCCTCGGCGGGGCGGCCGTCGCGTCCGTCGTCGTCGCGCGGCGCGAGGGCGAGGACCTCACGGCCGGCGAGCCGCCGCCGGGCCTCCCGTTCGACGGCGACGACCGCCGTCCGGCGTCGCGCGAGACCGCCGCCTGAGGTCCGCGTCTCGGCCCCGAGGCGCGCGGGGCACCTACGGCGCGCCGACGGGGATGCCCTCCGGGACGGCCGAGAGGCGGCGGAAGACGTCCAGGCGCTCCTCGAGGTCGGCCGCGGTCACGCCCGCGAGCGCGTCCGTGCCGAAGGCCTCGACGACGAACGACGCCAGCGCGCTCCCGACGACGATGGCCTGCCGCATGGCTGGCGCGTCGAAGAGGGCGTCGGCCCGCCCGGCGCCGACGCGCAGCAGGTGGCCGGCGAAGCCGCCGAGGAACGTGTCGCCGGCCCCGGTCGGGTCGACGACGTCCGCGAGCGGCAGCGCGGGCACGGCGAAGACGTCGTCGTCGCAGAAGAGCAGCGCACCGTGCTCGCCCTTCTTGATCACGACCACGCGCGGGCCCATCGCCTGGATGAGCCTGGCGGCGCGAACGAGGTTCGGGACGCCCGAGAGCTCGCGCGCCTCGGCGTCGTTGACCATCAGCACGTCGACGCGCGCGAGCGTCGCGTCGAGCGCCGCGCGGGCGTTCTCGATCCAGAAGTTCATGGTGTCCGCGATCACGAGCGCCGGCCGGCCGTGCTCGGACGTCTGCTCGATCACGGCGAGCTGCACCGCCGGGTCGAGGTTGCCGAGGCAGACGATGCGCGGGTGGCGGTAGCTCGCGGGCAGGTCCGGCGTGAACTCGGCGAGCACGTTGAGGTGCGTCGCGAGCGTGTCGCGCGTGTTGAGGTCGTCGTGGTAGCGGCCGGCCCAGAAGAACGTCTTGCCGGCGGGGTCGCGGACGATGCCCTCGGTGTCGACGCCGCGGTCGCGGAGCAGGTCGAGGTGCGCCTCCGGGAAGTCCGCGCCGACGACGGCGTTGACGTGCACCGGACCCGCGAGCAGGCGCGCGGCGAGCGCGGCGTAGGTCGCGGAGCCGCCGAGGATGCGCTCGGCGCGCCCGAACGGGGTCTCGACGGTGTCGAATGCGACGGTGCCGACGACGAGAATGCTCATGGAGATGCGGTGGCGGTCAGCCGCGAAGATAACAGGCCGGGCACCGCGGTCTGCGGAGCCTGCACGAAACGGCCCCGGCAGGCTGGCCCCGCCAGGCTGGCCCCGGCGAGCCGGCACCAACGGAGCGGGGGCGGCGCTGCGAGCAGCACCGCCCCCGCGAGGCGCGTCGGCCGCCGTGCGGCGGGCACAGCCGGCGGCGTCAGTTCTTGACTCGGTCCACCCATTCGTCGACGACCGACTTGACGCTGTCGGCGATGGTCTCGGCGAGGTCGTGGGCGCGGCTCGTGCCGTCGTGCGCGAGGTCGGCCGCGTCGCCGGCGAGGCCGCGGGCCGTCTTGCGGGCCTTGGCCGTGCGGTCGGCGACGTACTCGGCCGCGTCGTCGAAGGCCGAGTCGGCCTGCTTACGGGCCGTCTTGGCGACCTTGCGGCCCTTCTTCTCGGCGTCCTTGCCGAGGTCGCGGGCGCGCTTCTCGACGCGCTCGGCGAGCGTCTCGGGCTCGGGGTCCGGCGCGAGCGCCGTCACGAGGCGGCCGACGACGAGGCCGACGCCGGCGAAGGCGAGCAGCGCGAGGCCGGGATTGGCCTCGACCCACGCCTTGGCCTTGTCCAGCACGGACTCCGTCGCGTA
>JAYWIE010000630.1:0-1900 GCA_043789155.1 Rubricoccaceae bacterium
GCCCGGCGTCCGGTCTCCCGCTCGGCGCGGCGAAGGTGCCTGATGGTGCGGCCCCACGCGCCCGCGTCGTTGTGGGCTCCGTTGAGTCGCAGGCAGTCCATGCCGTGGCCGAGCAGGTCGGGCACGAGCGGGTCGTCCTCGGCGGCCTCCGCCGGCATCGTCACCATGATCCGCGTGCTCCGCCCGGGCGGCGGCGGCCCGAAGAGCGCCTCGGTGTGCGCGTCGAGGAGCCGCTGGCCGGGCTCGAACCCGAGCGGGGCCGGTCCCTCGGACTGCCACGGCCGGCCGGCGAGCCGGTGGAGCACGCCGAGCACGGCGTCCACGGACGCGAGCACGTGTGCCTCGGCGCGGCCGAGCGACGACAGGCCGAGGCGGGCGAGCGCCTCCTGGAGCGGCCGCAGGTCGTGGCGGCGCAGCGCGAGGTAGTGCAGGAGGTTGCGCCCGCTCTCCCGCTGGTCCGGGTGGAGGCCCGCGAGAAGCTCCGCGCTCGCCCGCCGGACCATGTCGGCCCTGACGGCGAGAAGCTGAGGGATCAGCGCCTCGGGGCCGGCGAGGTGCTCGGCGGGAAAGGATTCCATAGAGATCGTGTCGGAGGGAGACGGTCACGAGGGTGCTCACGAGGCCCCGGGCCAGACGCCGAGGCGACAGACGCCGCGGGGCCGACGTCCGGCGTCTGCTCGGGCCCGATCTCCGTCTCCTGCAGCCCGGACGTCGAGCCGCAGGTCATTCTCTCCGTCGATCAGTGGCCCGTGGACCCGTGGTCCGCCGACCCGTGGTCCATGCCGTCCATGCCCGGCATCCCGTCCGGCATGGCGTCCATCATCCGGCGCATCTCCGGGTCGGCCATCATCCGCTCGCGCACGGCGGGGTCGGCCATCATCCGCTGGTGCATCTGCATCATCCGCTGCATCGCGGCCTGCCGCTCCGCGGGCGGCATCGCCTCCATGCGCGTCGTCATCGCGGCATGCATCCGCTGCATGCTCGCCTGGCGCTCGTCCGGCAGCATCGCGGCCATGCGCGCGCGCATCGCGGCCGGGTCCGTCTCGCCGCCCATCATCTCGCGCATCATCGCCGGCATCTCGGGGTCGGCCATCATCCGCCGGTGGAGCACCGAGTCGGCCATCATGCGCTCGTGCATCCGCATCATCTGCGGCATCGCGGCCTGCATGGGGTCCATCCTGCCGCCGCGTTCCGCGGCCTGCGTGGTGTCGGCGGGCAGGCGTTCCCGGGCGGGGACGCACCCGGCAGCGAGGCCGCTCGCAGCGAGGACGAGCGTGAGCGTGCGGAGGACACGCGGGGCGGTGGGGAGTCGTTTCATGACCTGGGTGAGGTGGCGTGAGTCTGTGCGCGCGAGACGCCGGGCCGAGTGCCCGGACTGTCCCTCAGCGGAGCGTGGAGAAGTGGAAGGGGAGGTAGGCCGGGCACGTCCCGACGGACGCCGTCAGCACGAGCACGGCTGCGAGACCGCCGAGCACCCACGCGAGCGCGCCGTCGGCGGCGAACACGGCGAGGGCGGCGAGGAGGGCGGCGGCGGCGTACCGGACGTTGCGGTCGGTGAGGCCGATGTTCTTTGTCATGGCGGCGGGCGTGTGTCCGGAGCAGCGCTTCGGACGAGGGGGAAGGCGGGGCGGTAGGTCCCCACGCTACGGGACCCCGCTCGGGGCCGCTACCGGGGCGACCCCGCCGTCTCTGCCCTCTTTCGGCCTCGCGCCGTGTAGGGGAAGCCCCCGCCGGACAAGCGGGTGCCCCGGACAAGCGGGTGCCCCGGACAGGCGGGTGCCGGGCGCGCACGCCCTGGCCGCCTACGGGCGCTCCTCCTCGACCCACCGCACGGCGTGCTGCATGAGCTCCGAGGCCGAGCCGAGCCCGAGCTTCTCCTTGATCCGCGCCCGGTAGCTCT
>JAYWIE010000631.1:0-6629 GCA_043789155.1 Rubricoccaceae bacterium
ACGACGGCGAGGTCCGGCTCGTCGCCGAGCGTGAGCGCGAGCCCGCGCCGCGTGCTGGGGTGGTCGTCGACGAGGAGGATGCGGCGGGTCACGGGGCGGAGCCGGAAGGGGGAGCGGAGAACGGGGCGTGGGCGAGCGCGGCGCGCGGGAGCGCGCAGACGACGGTGACGCCGCCGCCGGGCGTGTGCTGGAACGCGAGCGTGCCGCCGAGCACGCTCGCCCGGTGGTGCATGATGCGGAGGCCGGCTCCGCCCGTCGGCGGCCGGCCGTCGCTCGGCCAGCCCGAGCCGTCGTCGCGGACCTCGAGGCGCAGCCCGCCCTCGTCGGCGGCGAGCGTGACGGAGACGTGGCGGGCCCGGCCGTGGCGGACGGCGTTCGAGATCGCCTCCTGTGCGACGCGGTACAGCTGGACGGCCACGCCGGGGTCGCCGAGCGGGGGCGCGCCGGCGTCCTCGAACGTCACCGCAATCTGGAGCAGCCGGCCGGCCTGCCCCGCGAGGACCTCGAGCGCGGCCGGGAGCCCGCCCTGCTCGATCTCGACCGGCACGAGCCCGCGCGCGAGGTCGCGGGCGTAGCGGTCGGCCTCCTTGAGGTCGGCCACGAGGCCGTCGGCCTCGTCGGCGAAGGCCCCGGCCCCGGCGGGCACGGCGCGGAGCCGGCGCGCGAGCCGGCGCGCCGATAGAACGGCCCCGGTGAGCATCTGCCCGAGGCCGTCGTGGAGGTCCTGCCCGATGCGCCGCTGCTCCTCCTTCTGGACCCTCAGCAGCTCCCACTCGAGCGCGCGCCGCTCGGAGATGTCGCGGACGACGCCCGTGAAGAGGAGGCGGCCGGGCGTCGGCGTCTCGCTCACGCCGAGCTCCATCGGGAAGACGGTGCCGTCCTTGCGCTTTCCGCTCACCTCGCGCCCGATGCCGATGATGCGCCGGCGGCCGGTCTCGCGGTACGCCCGGAGGTAGCCGTCGTGCTCGGCGCGGTACGGCTCGGGCATGAGCGCGCGCACGTTCTCGCCGATGAGCTCGGCCGCGGCGTAGCCGAAGATCCGCTCGGCGGCCGGGTTGAAGCTCTCGATCCGGCCGCGCTCGTCGATCGTGATGATCCCGTCGACGGTCGTCGCGACGGCGTGGAGCGCGCGCTCAGCTTCACGTGTGGCCGTGACGTCGTAGGTCACCCCGGCGATGCGGACGGGCAGCCCACCGGCGTCGCACTCGACGCGGCCGCGCGTGACGAGCCGGCGGACGGCCTCGCCGGGGGGGCGGACCCGGAACTCGGTGTCGTAGAGGCCGCGCGAGGCGAGGCTCGCCGCGATCGCAGCCCGGATGTGCGCGGCGTCGTCGGGGAGGACGTGCGAGAGAGCGTCGTCGCGGGTGAGTGCGCCGGCCGGGGCGAGCCCGAGCAGCTCGCGCTCGCGGGCGTCGGCCTCGAAGGCGTCCGTGGCGAGGTCGAGCGCCCACGTGCCCATCCGGGCGAGGTCGAGCGCGAGCTGCGCCCACGGCCGCGGCTCGGGCTCGGCCGCCTCGGGGCCGGACGGCGTCGTGGCGGGCGGCATAGTGGGCGGGCGGGACATGGGGCGGCGGGCGGGCGAGCCCGTAGAGTAGCCCTCGGCGCGGGTCGTCGCGGCACCCGCCCGCGGAAGGCGGAGGACGTCGCGCCCGGCGACGGCGCAGCGTGGGCGCAGGGCCGCCGGGCGCGCGCTCACGAAGACACGTCGCGGACGCGCCGCCGGGGCATCCCGGCTCGGAGAACCGCGTGGCCTACGCGGACCACGACCTGCGGGAAGGCCCCGCCGGCGAGGCGTGGGGGTGACAGCAGTCGTGGAAGGCCCGCGTCTGCGTAGGGCGCGCTAGCCGAGGGCACGCGTTAGCGGAGGACGGCGGAGAGGGGCCGCCGCGGCGTCGGCGCGCCGGGCGTGGCGTAGCCGACCCGGAGGAGAACCTGCGGGCAGCGCCCGCCGAGCGCCTCGGCGAGCTCGGCCCGGACCGCGGGGACGACGACGGGCCCCAGGAGGTAGGACGAGGCGAGGCCGAGCAGCGTCGCCCGGAGAACCGCGCGGGCGTGAGCCTGCCCGGCCGCGAACCACTCGAACGGGTTGTCCCCCGCCGTCGCGAAGACGAGCGCGGCCGGAGCCGACGCCGCCTTCTGGCGGTCGTTCTCGGTCCGCCCGTCGGGCCACGGCAGCGGGACGTCGGTGCCGCCGGTCGTGTAGGACCGCGGCCCCCACTCGTCCTGCGCGTAGTCCGGGACGCCGTCCAGGACGGGGCCGCCGGCCGGCTCGCGGAGCGGGCGCAGCCAGGCCGCGAAGTCGCTGCGGACGCCCTCGTCGGCCCCGAGGGCCTCGGTCGCCCGGACGACGAGCGCGGGGAGGCCCTCCGGGGCTTGGCGCATGCCGACGCCCTCGGCCTCGGCCTCGGCCGCCATCGCCGCGGTCGCGCTCTCGGGCACCGGGCGGTCGTCGAAGGGCCCGCGGTGCGTCCGCCGCTGTGCGACGGCCGGGGCGAGCGCAACGAGGCCCGGCTCGGGCGGGCCGGCCGCGATCTCGGCAGTCGCGAGCAGGTCCGGCCGGCCAAAGTCCGGCAGCGGCCGGACGTGGAGGCGGAGGCCGAGCCGTGCCGCCCCGACGCGCAGCAGCAGCAGCGCCGCACCGCACGAGACCATGAGCAGGCGACCGTCGGGGTCGAGCGCGGGGAGCTGGCGGGACCGGTCGGCGAGCAGGTCTATCGCCCCGCCGCCGCGCGCGCGGAACGCCCACGGCTGCGTGTTGAACACGGACGGCGCGAGCACGGCCGTCCGGACGGCGTGGACGAGGCGCTCGTCGGGGTCGGCTTCGGGCCGGAGCGGGGCCTCGGCACCGGCCCACGTCCGCCGGGCGGCCTCGGAGACGAGAGGGCCCTGGGCGTCGTGGACGGGGTCGGGCGAGAAGGCGGGCAGCACGGGAGTCATGGCGCGAAAGGTGAGGGCGGGCGGGGCGCGTGGGCGGCTACAGTGCGGTCTTCGGCTGGGCCCACCACCAGCCACTCTGCACGACCGTGTCCGCGTTCGTGCCGACGGACTCGTAGCTGCCGGCGAGGCGGCCGTCCATGAGCCGCCCGTAGAACGTCGTCTCCAGTTCGACCCCGAGTTCGGGGTCGGGGTAGCGGTCCATCCGGCCCTCGACGCGGCCGTCGGCGACCCACACGAAGTGGACGCCGAGCGTGACCGGGCGCGGCGGCACGCCGGGGGCGGCCCGGGGGATCATCACGACGTAGCCGAGCGCGGTGTCCCGCTGCGTCGTGAGCTGGAACGCGACGACGCCGTTCCGGCGTCCCTCGTAGCCGCCGACCCACTCGCCGGCGAGGCCGGCGACGTCCTGCGCATGGCCCGAGAGCGGAATCGGCCGGCCGACCGGCGCGTCCTGCCCGCGCGCGGGCAGAGCGGCGAGGCCGAGTGCGACGAGGGCGGCGAGCAGGAGCGGGCGGGGCATCGGGGGCGAGAGGTGGCGCATCCGCATGGTAGGGGGACGCTCTCGCCGCGTCTGACAGGAGGAGTGCTCTCGCCGGACGGGTGGATGGCCAGTCTCACTGTGGGGCGTTTCCCCACGCCGGGCCGCCGGGCGAGTCCGGCGCGGGCGGCTCCAGCGGGCTGCCAGTGGCGGCACACGCGCCGCCGTGCGAGACTCAGCGCGCGCGCGGCCGGCGACGTCCGAGACTGTGCCGCGGCACGGCCGGCGCGCGCTGCGCCGCCTCGGCGGGCCGTCAGCAAAAAGCGGCCTCCCCTTGGGACGGGAAGGCCGCTTTCGCGACGTGGAGCGTAGCGGAGTCGAACCGCTGACCTCTTCAATGCCATTGAAGCGCTCTACCAGCTGAGCTAACGCCCCGACGGGCCGACCGGACGTCCGGGCGGGCCGCGAAGATAGACGGGCCGCGCCGAGCCCGTCAATGGAGCCCCGGCGAAGACGCGCAGCCGGCACGGGATAGCTTCCCGACGCCCCGCCCACGCCGCCGTGCCCGACCCGACCGATCCGCGCCCCGTCCACGTCGCCAAGTTCGGCGGCACCTCCGTCGGGACGCCCGCGCGCGTGCGCGAGGTCGTCCGGCTGAGCCTCGCCACGCCGGCCGCCTTCCGGCGCGTCGTCGTGTCGTCGGCGTTCGGCGGCGTCACGGACCGCCTCATCGCGGCCGTCGACGCAGCGGTGGCCCGCGACGAGGCGTGGCGCGGCGTGCTCGCCGAGGTCCGCCAAAGGCACCGCGCGGCTGTGGACGAGCTCGCGCTGCCGGCCGAGGCGGCGGGCGTGCACGCGCTCCACGACGCCCTCTTCGGCGAGGTCGCGGACCTGCTGCACGGCGTGTCGCTGCTGCGCGAGTGCACGCCGCGCGTGCGCGACGCCGTGATCGGGGCCGGCGAGCGCGCGGCCGTGCCCGTCGTCGCCGCCGCGTTCCGCGCGGCCGGGCAGGCCGCCGTGGCGCTCGACGCGACGGCCTTCGTGCGCACCGACGACCGCTTCGGCGAGGCGACCGTAGACACGCCTGCGACGCGCCGGCTCGTCCGGCAGGCGCTCGGGGCCGCCTTCGCCGCCGGCGGCGACGCCGCCGCGGGCGACGCCGCCGTCGCCGTCGTGACCGGCTTCGTCGCCGCGACGCCAGACGGCGTCACGACGACGCTCGGCCGCTCGGGCTCGGACTACACGGCGACGATCCTCGCCGGCGCGCTCGACGCGGCCGAGTGCGTCATCTGGACCGACGTCGACGGCGTGCTCTCGGCCGACCCGCGCGTCGTGCCCGACGCCTTCTCGCTGCCGCGGCTGAGCTACGAGGAGGCCGCCGAGCTCGCCCACTTCGGGGCCAAGGTGCTCCACCCGCGCACGATGCGCCCGCTCGTCGCGGCCGGCATCCCGCTGCGCATCGCGAACACGCTGAACCCCGCGCACCCGGGCACGCTCGTCGGGCCGGCCGAGCCGGGCGGCGAGGCGTGCATCAAGGCCATCACGGCCGTGCGCGGCGTGGCCCTCGTGCGCGTCGTCGGGGCGTCCGTGCTCGAGGTCGCGGACCTCGCCGCGCGCGTCTTCGCGCCGCTCGCGGGCGTGCCGGTGGTCCTCGTCGCGCAGGCGTCGGCCGAGGGCTCGCTCGGGCTGGCCGTCCGCGAGGCCGACGCCGACGCCGTCGTGGCGACGCTGGAGCGGGCGCTCGCGCGAGAGATCGAGCGCGGCGACGTCCTCGGGGTGACGGCCGAACCCGGCGCGGCCGTCGTCGCCGCCGTCGGCGCGTCCGTCCACGGCGCGCCCGGCCTCGCCGGCCGCATGTTCGCGACGCTCGGCCGGGCGCGCGTCAACGCCCGCGCGCTGGCGCAGGGCGGCGGCGACCACACGCTCTCGGCCGTCGTCGCGGACGCCGACGCTGGCGCGGCCGTCCGCGCGCTCCACGAGGCGTTCGCGTGCCGCCGCCTGCGCGCGCACGTCGTCGTGGTCGGGACGGGACGGCTCGGGCGGCGCGTGCTGGACCTGCTGGAGTCCGAAGGCCCGCGCCTGCGCGAGGCCGGCCTCAACCTCCGCGTCGTCGGCGTCGCAGACTCGCGGCGGATGGCGTGGGACGACGCCGGCCTGGCCTCGACGGCCCTCGACGACGCGCCCGCCGCGGACCCCGGATCGCGTCCGGGGCAGGCTCTCGACGCGCTCACCGGACGCCTCGCCACGGCCCGCCTCGAGCGCCTCGTCGTCGTGGACGCGACGGCGAGCGCGGACGTCGCAGCGCGCCACGCCGACTGGCTCGGGCTCGGCGTGGCCGTCGTGACGCCGAACAAGGCGGCGACGGCGCGGCCCGCGGCCGCATGGGCGAGCGCGCACGCCGCCGCCCGCGACGCCGAGGCCCCGTACCTCTACGACGCCGCCGTCGGGGCCGGCCTCGGCGTCGTGTCGCGCCTGCGCGACCTCGTCCGCACGGGCGACACGGTCCGTACGGTCGAGGGCGTCCTCTCGGGGACGGTCGCGTTCGTGATGAGCCGCCTGCGCGACGGGGCCCTGTTCTCCGAGGCCGTCCGCGAGGCGCGCGAGCTGGGCTACGCCGAGCCGGACGTCCGCGACGACCTCTCGGGGCGCGACGTCGCGCGCAAGCTGGCCCTGCTGGCCCGCGAGCTCGGCCTGCCCGCCGACGCCGAGGCGGCCCCGGTCGAGTCGCTCGTGCCGGACGGCCTCGCCGCCGTCCCGCTGGACACGTTCTGGCAGCGCCTGCCCGAGGCCGACGCCGGCTGGGCCGCGCGCGCGGCGACAGGCGAGCTCCAGCTCGTCGCCCGGCTGGACGCCGACGGGTCGATCCGCGCCGCCGTCGAGGCGGTCCCGCCGGGCTCGCCGCTCGCGGGCCTGCGCGGGGCCGAGGTCGCGGTCGCCTTCCACACGGCCCGCACCGGCGCGACGCCGCTCGTCGTCCGCGGCCCCGGGGCGTCGGCCGACGTCACGGCGGCGGTCGTGCTCGCGGACGTCGTGCGGGCCGCCGAGGCGATGCGGTGACGTCGGGATACGGGCAGTGGGCAGTGGGCAGTGGGCAGTGGGCAGTGGGCAGTGGGCAGAAATTTGCCGCCCACCTCTCCACCTGTCATCCCGGACGTGATCCGGGATCTGCCTTTTGTCTTTTCTTTGCGCTGTATAATGCAAAAGGCAGATCCCG
>JAYWIE010000632.1:0-6628 GCA_043789155.1 Rubricoccaceae bacterium
CGCGCGCCACTTCCGCCACTGACCGGCCGGCCACTGACGGCCGGCCACAGACGGCCGGCTGCCCGCTGCGGCGCGTTCCGGCGCACGGGGGAGACCACCTCCCCACCCCGCTATGCGCATTCGCACCCTCGCCGCCCTCGCCGCCGGCCTTGCCACCTCCGGCCTTGCCACCTCCGGCCTCGCCGGCTGCACCGCCGCGGAGCAGATCGTCCGCGACGCCGCCGCGGGCGCGGCCGGTGCTGCGGCCGGCACCGTCCAGATCACCGACGCCTCGTGGCAAACCAACGCCGGCGACCTGCGCGGCCGCGCGGGCACGTACGCCTTCGACTGCCCGCCCAGCCCCGGCCGCGAGGCGCGGGCGGTCTGGGGCTCGGGGCCGTACACCGACGACTCGTCCGTGTGCGCGGCCGGCGTCCACGCCGGCGCAGTCTCGTTCGAGCGCGGCGGGCGGGTCCGGATCCAGATGCGCCCCGGCCAGAACCGCTACGTCGGCTCGGCGCGCAACGGCGTCACGACGAGCGACTACGGCTCGTGGGAGGGCAGCTTCGCCGTCGTGCAGTGACCGCATGACCGGCGGGCGTCTCGGGCGCTACGACGCGTAGTCGCCCGAGACGAAGCGCTGCAGCTCGTCCGCCTCGGCGCGGGCCTCGTCGAGGCGGGCGCGGACGCAGTCGCCGATCGACACGACGCCGGCGACGGCGTCGCCGCGCATCACGGGCAGGTGGCGGATCTTGTGGCGCGTCATCAGCGCGAGGCAGGCGTCGACGGACGCGTCCGGCCCGACCGTCACGAGGTCCGTCGTCATCACGTCGCGGAGGGCCGTCTCGCGCGAGGTCCGGCCCTCGAGCGCGATCCGCCGGAGGTAGTCGCGCTCGGTGAAGATGCCCGCGAGCGCGCCGCCGTCGACCACGAGGATCGAGCCGACGTTGTGGTCGACCATCGTGCGGATCGCGTCGAAGACGGTCGCGTCGGGGCCGGTCGTGACGAGGGCGTCGTCTTTGCGGGTGAGGAGCGAGGAAACCGGGAAGCGCATGGCCGCGGAGGTGGGTGAGCGGGCAACGTAGGGAATCCGGGCGCGCCGGCGGGACCGGGCGCAGGCTGGCGCGCGGCGCGGCAAAGAATCCGGGGAGACCTGCGGGACGTCGGCCCGGCCGGGCTAGCTTGGCCCCGCGCGCGCACCGGTGGGGTGCCTCGCGGCCCTGCCCTCGCCTGCCCGGCGCTCGCGGCCCCGACCTCGCCTCTGCGGCGCGCGCGTCTCCGCCGCCCTCGCCCTGCCCCCCGCCCCGTGCTCAACCCGTTCTCGGTCGACGTCGCCATCGACCTCGGCACCGCCAACACCCTCATCTTCGTCCAGGACAAGGGGATCGTCCTCAACGAGCCGTCCATCGTCGCCATCGACCGGCGCACCGGCCGGCCGGTCGCCATCGGGCAGGAGGCGCTCATGATGCACGAGCGCACGCACAAGGACATCGAGACGATCCGGCCGCTCAACGACGGCGTCATCGCGGACTTCTCGATCGCCGACGCGCTCATCAAAGGCCTCATCAAGCGCGTCCGCCCGAACTGGTTCTCGTCCATCGGCCGGATGGTGATCTGCGTGCCGTCCGGCATCACCGAGGTCGAGCGCCGCGCGGTCAAGGACGCCGCCGTCTCGGCCGGGGCCCGCGAGGTCCGCCTCATCGACGAGCCGATGGCCGCGGCCATCGGCATCGGGCTCAACGTCATGGAGCCCGTCGGCAACATGATCGTCGACATCGGCGGCGGGACGACCGAGATCGCGGTCATCGCGCTCAACGGCATCGTCGTCGACGAGTCGATCCGCATCGGCGGCAACGAGCTCGACGAGGCCGTGATGCAGTACTTCAAGAAGCACCACAACCTGCTCATCGGCAACCGGACGGCCGAGCGCATCAAGTGCGAGATCGGCTCGGCGACGAAGCTCGACCCCGAGCTCGAGCTGACCGTCAAGGGCCGCGACCTCGTCACCGGCGTCCCGAAGTCGCGCGTCGTCTCCAGCGAGGACGTCCGCGAGGCGCTGCGGCCGGCCGTCAACCAGATCGCCGGCGCGGTCGTGCGCGCGCTCGAGCGGACGCCGCCGGAGCTCGGCGGCGACGTCCTCGACCGCGGCATCATGCTCACCGGGGGCGGGGCGCTGCTGAAAGGCCTCGACGAGTACCTCCGCGAGCGGACCGAGCTGCCGGTCTTCGTCGCCGACGACCCGCTCACGGCGGTCGTCCGCGGGACGGGCCTCGTCCTCGAGAACATGGACGGCTACTTCCAGGTGCTGTCCAACTAAGTGGCAGGTGGGCACGTGACAGGTGGCAGGTGGCCTCGTCCGGGAGGCACGTCCAGTCACCTGCCACCTGCGCACCTGTAACCTGCCACCCCTATGGCGCTTGCACAGACGGTCTGGGAGCGCTCGCGCGAGCCGCTCGTGTTCACCCTGCTGCTGCTCACCGCGCTCGGCATCTTCGTCGGGCGCAACGGGCCGGTGCTGCGGGCGGCGCGGGCCGGGAGCCTCGCGCTGACGGCCCCGGTCGAGGGCGTCTTCGCCCGGATGGCGCGCTTCCAGGGCGCGCTCGGCGAAAACGACCGCCTGCGCCAGACGACGGCCGCGCTCGCGACCGACGTCGCGCGCCTCCGCGAGGCCAGCGCCGAGAACGCGCAGCTGCGCCGCCTGCTCGGCTTCCAGGACTCGCTGCGCGTGCCGCGCGTCGTCGCGCGCGTCGTCGCCAAAGACATCACGGGCCAGGCCAACCTGCTCACGATCGACGTCGGCTCGCGCGACGGCGTCGAGCCCGGGATGCCGGTCGTGAGCGAGCGCGGCATCGTCGGCAAGGTCGTCCTCGTGAGCCGCCACTACGCGGTCGTGATGCCGCACCAGAACACCCAGTTCGTCGTCCCGGCGACGCTCGACGCACTCGGCCGCGACGGCGTCGTGCGGTGGGACGGCGCGGCCTTCGACCGGCTCACGATGGAGTACGTCGTCAAGACCGAGCCCGTCACGCGCGGCATGCTCGTGACGACGAGCCGCTACTCGGACGTCTTCCCGGCCGGCACGCCCGTCGGGCGGGTGGACACGGCTTACGCCGCGCGCGGCCGCAACGACTACATCATCCACCTCACGCCGGCCTCGCCGATCTCGGAGGTCGGCTACGTCTACGTGCTTAAGGTGCGCCCCGACCCCGAGCGCCTCCTGCTCGAGGAGGCCGCGCGCGACTCGCTCGGCATCGCGCGCGCCTCGGCCGCTCTCAACGCGCAGGTGGCCGCAGACTCGGCCGACATCGCGAGTCCGTAGCGCGCGGCCGTCTCTGGCACTACCGCGCGATGACGAGCCGTACTGCCACCGTCTGCATGCCAGACCCGCCGCCACCGGCGGCGGTGGCGCGGACGACGTAGACGCCGCCTGGCCACGACGCCGAGTCCACGCCGACGACGCGCTCGCCCGCGGCGACGGGGCCGTCTACGACGACCGCGATGTCCCGCCCGAGCGCATCCATGACGACCACGCGGACGTCCCGTGCCTCGGCCAGCGTCAGCACGACCTCGACGCGCCCGCCGGCCGGGTTCGGACGGACCGTTACGCCCAGCCCAGACGCTTCACCCTGCGCGGGTTTCGGCTCGCCTGCGACCACAAACGGCTCCGTCGTACGGTACGTCCACCCCGGGTTGGAACCTCCCAGACGCGACCCACCCACGTACAGCCGGCGGTCCGGACCAAAGAACGCCCAGTATACCCTCGGATTCAAACTAAAATCAACCTCTGGGTCGACGAGCGAGCGCGGCACGACGCCCACGATGCGCCACGTCTCGCCGGCGTCGTCCGTCTGCCACACGTGCCCGCCGTTCATGACGATCACGGCCCGGCCGCCACCCATGTCCACGATCTCGGCCGCCGCCCCGTTCGGGTCGCTCGTAAGCGTCGCCGTCTCGCGCCACGTGTCCCCGCCGTCGTCCGAGACCTTCACGAAGCACACCCGCCCCGGACGCTGCGGGTCGATCACCGTCGCCACGACGCGGTCGCCGCCGCCGGGCGCGGCGCGGTCGAGGACGGCGATGCCCTGCCCGTAGAAGCGGAAGTACTGCCAGAGCCCGGGCACGGGCGCGAACGTGGCCCCGCCGTCGTCGGACGTGGCGAGGCCCCACGCGCCGGCCCCGACGATGCGGCCGGCGCGCGGGCCGTGGAGCACGACGGCGAGGTTCTCGGCCCCCGGCCCCTGGCTGTTGGGGCTCGCGGGGAAGGCCGAAATCTGCCAGCTCGCGCCGCGGTCGCGGGAGATGCCGGCGAAGGAGCCATATGCCTCAGCAACGAGAGTGCCCCCGAAGGGCAGCCCGCGCGGAATCTCCAGCATGTTATCTCCGCTGAGGTCACCGGTGCCTGTAAACGTCTGCCCTCGATTCAGGGACCGGTACATCAAGTTTGTTGCGACAACGAGCGTATCGCCTCCAAGCGCCATCACGTCAGAACTGCCACCATACCGTCCTCCTGCATTGATCTCTGACCAACCTTGTGTCGGTCCGTAAGGCGGCGGAAGAGCAAAGAACCCTCTGAGGCCTGAGGCCCACAGTGTCCTGTCCCCTCCAATCGACGGCTTGCCAATAGATAAAGCCTCTGACCCAACGTGCTCCCAGATAAGGGCCTGAGCAGTTGCGCCGACAGGCCACAAAGCCCATGGGGTAAAGAGGACAAGGGCGTGTATGAGCATTTTCATAACGACTGCAGGGATTGCGCTCGAAGCGGTAGTAACAAAGTAGGCTAGATACCACCAAACTCTATTTGTGAAGTCAGTGCGCAACCGTCACAGATCGCGCAAGCGCCGTTGACCCTGCAATGGCACGCACGACATACAGGCCCGCCGGCCACGCAGCCGCGTCGAACGACGCCACCACAGAGGTGCCCGCCGGGCCGTCGTGCAGCACGGCCACGCGCCGGCCGAGCGCGTCGAAGACCTCGACCCGCGCCGACGTCGCCGCGCCCGGCCAGAGCGTCACGCGAACGGTGCCTGAGGCGGGGTTCGGCCCCACCGTCAGCGCCACGCTGCTACGTGCCTCGGCCGCGCTGCTCGAAGCGGTCGAGCGCGACCCGCCGCGGGCCGCGAGGCCACCGCTGCCCAACGCCAGCGTCACGTCCTGGTTCGGGAACGCCACTGCGACGGGCACCGCAGCGTCGGCCGCCCCCTCCGGGTCGACCTCCGCGAGCGAGGCGAGTGCTGAAAGTGCGGCGGTGCTGTCGCGCGTGGCGACGGCGATCTCGACCCGCAGCGCAAAGCCGCGCGCGCGGTGCCACTCGGCCGCCTCGCCGGTCCCGCCCTCCGCGCTCAGGGCCTCCGCGACCGACGCCGCCTCCGCGTACCGGCCCTGCCCGGCAAGCAGGTGCGCGAGCGCGCGCCGTGCCCACGGGCGGGTTGCGCCGCCGGCCGCGCCCTGCTCGGCCCATGCTACGAGCGCCGCGGGCTGCACCGCTGCGAGCGTGCGCCCGGCCGCCTCCGAGACCGCGAGCCGGTCGTCGTCGCTGGCGCACATTCCCCACGCCGCGAGCAGGCGCTCGCCGGCCGTCACGCTGTCTCCACGCTGCACGAAGGCGTCGGCCTCGGTCAGCAGCGACTGCACGTCGTCGCGCACCCGGCCCCGACCGGCGAGCGTGCCGGCGGCCTCCTGCGCGCTGCCACCAGCGCGTGACGCGGCGGACGAGCCCGACGGCGGGAGTTCGAGGATCGGGTCGATCTGCACCATCTTCGGGTCGTCCGCCTGCACCTGAACCAGACCGATCAGGTTCGTCCCCCAGTAGTTGTAGGTGGCCCGCACCCGTGCTCCCATGAGCGCCGAGACGTCGTAGGCGTCTCCGGCGTTGTTGTTCGTGAGGCTGTTCTGGCCGAGCGGCCCGGGCGGGCACGGCTCCTGCACGCAGTTGAACGCCTGCTCGGTGGAGATGACGCCGCCGGGCTGCTTGCCCGTGCCGGTCGCGTAGAGCCCACCCGCGTTGTTGTCCAGCCGGATGGCCTGCGCCGAGGACGACGTGAACGAGGTCGTTCCGCCGCCTCCCGCCGGGAGGCGGAGCAAGTCCACGCGCCCGCCGGCCGTCGCCCGGACGCCGGGCCCTGCGTTGTTTCTGATGAGCGCGCCGTAGATGGTCGCATGTGATCCCGATCCGGAGGCGAGCACGCCCTCGGCGTTGTCGTAGATCTGGACGTTATCTCCGTCCACGGTCACCGTCCCGCCGGCATCGAGCCGGATGCCCGCCCCAGCGTTGTCGAAAAGCTGAGTTGCGCCTCTAACAACAGCGAAGGAGTTTGTGCCTGTCACGTGCAGGCCCGCGCCGCCCAGCGTACTGTTCACGGTCGCACCGTCGAGCGTGGCGGTCCCTCCGGTGACGACGATGGCGGCCGGGTGAGACAGATCTCCCCTCACTCCCTCGACGACGGTGCCGGGGCCGAACATTGCGGTCCCGCTAGTTACCTGAATGCCGCCCCATCCCTGTATCTGATTTGACGCCGTGAACGTCGTCCCGGTCGAGCTGAGCGTCCCTGCAACCGTAAGGCCAGCTCCAGATCCGTACCGCAACGTCCTGCCGAATTCCAGAATCATCGTCACGCCTGCCGAAACACGCTCGGGAGCTGCCGGCAACCCA
>JAYWIE010000633.1:0-6626 GCA_043789155.1 Rubricoccaceae bacterium
CGAGCGCGAGCCCGAGCCCGCTGCCCGGGCTGTGCTGCACGGCGTCCGCGCGCCAGAAGCGGTCCGTGACGCGGCCGACGTGCTCCGGCGCGATGCCCGGGCCCGAGTCCTCGACGACGAGGTGCGCGTGCCCGTTCAGCCGCCGGACCGAGACCGCGACGGTGCCGGCGCTGGTGTACTTCACGGCGTTGTCGACGAGGTTGCGGACGACCTCGCCGAGCAGGTCCGGGTGACCGTCCACGCAGGCGGGTTCCGCCGTGACGTCGAGGGCGAGCCCGCGCGCCTCAGCGGCCGGCCGGAGCGCCTCGGCGGCCACCCGCGCGACGGCCGCGAGGTCGGTCGGCCCGGTCGCGAGCGCGTCGCCGGCGTCGACGCGCGCGAGCGCGAGCAGGCCGTGGACCATCCGCGTGAGGCCCTCGACCTCGCCGAGCAGCAGGCGCTGCGTCTCGCGGTAGGCCTCGGGCGCGCGGTCGCGGCGCAGCGACACCTCGAGGTGGCCGCGCAGGACCGTCAGCGGCGTCTGGAGCTCGTGCGCGGCGTTGGCCGTGAAGCGCTGCATCTCGGCGAACGAGCCGTCGAGGCCCGCGAGCGCGCGGTTGAGCGCCTGCGCGAGCGCCGCGGTCTCGCGGTCGGCGTGGGGCGGCAGCGGGATGCGGTCGCCGAGCGTCTGCGCCGACAGCCCCGTCGCGTGCTCGGTGATGGCCTCGAGCGGCCGCACGACGCGCCCGCCGACGGTCCACACGAGCCCGAGCAGGGCCGCGAGCAGCAGCCCGAGCACGGCCGCGAGGCCCAGCGCGAGCTGCCGCAGCCAGCCCCCGAGGCCGGGGTCGAAGCGCGCGAGCTGGACCGTCCCGAGCCGCTGCCCGCCCGGCGCGCGCAGCGGCTCGGTGATGCGGTACAGCCGCCGGCCGCCGACGTCGAGGTGCGCGAGCGGCGTCAGGGTGCCGTCGCCCTCGGTCGGGGCGAGCGCCACGGCCGGGTATCCGGGCAGGGCCGCGACGTTGTCCGACGTGTGCAGCAGGCGGCCGCCGGCGTCGAAGACCTGGAGGAAGAACGGGTCGATGCGCGGCGTCGCGAAGCGGTGGTGGGGCTCGTCCCAGCCGTAGCGCTCTACGTCGAGGCGGCCGCCTGCGGCCATGGCCCGCTCGACGGCCGCCGCCTCGCTCCGGAGGACGCCGCGCGCCTGCGCCGTCGCGAGCGCGAGCGCGCCGACCCACACGAGCACGCCGAGCGCGGCGAGCGCGAGCCCGAGCGCGAGCCCGAGCGAGACCGTGAGCCGGCGTCGGAACGGAGGGCGCGCGCTCACGGCAGCACCTCGGCCGGAGCGTAGCGGTAGCCCACGCCGCGGACGGTCTCGATGGCCGCCGCGCTGCCGGCGTCGGCGAGCTTGCGGCGCAGGTAGCCGACGTAGACGTCGATGAGGTTCGTGCCGCGGTCGAAGTCGTGGCCCCACACGCCGCGGTGGATCTCGTCGCGCGAGAGCGCCTGCCCGCGGCGGGCGAGAAAGTAGGCGAGCAGGTCGAACTCGGTCGGCGTGAGCTCGAGCGGCCGCCCGGCGACGGCGGCCGGGTGCGCGGCCGCGTCCAGCAGCAGCGCGCCGTCCGAGCAGGCCTGCTCGGGCGGGGCGACGGCCGAGCGCCGCAGCAGCGCCGCCAGCCGCGCGAGCAGCTCGTCGAAGGCGAACGGCTTGGCGAGGTAGTCGTCGGCCCCGGCCCGCAGCCCGGCCACGCGGTCCTCGACGGCGTCGAGCGCCGTCAGCATCAGGATCGGCAGCGCGGCGTCGTGCCGGCGGATCTCGCGGCACACGTCGACGCCCGAGGCGTCGGGCAGGCGGACGTCCAGCACGACCGCGTCGAAGGGCTCGGCCCCGGCGCGGCGCGCGCCCTCGGCCCCGGTCTCGGCCCACTCGACGGCGTAGCCCTCCTCGGCGAGCCCCTGCCGGACGAACGCGGCGATGGGACGTTCGTCCTCGATGAGCAGCAGGCGGTGCATGGGCGGGCGGGGGCAGACCGGATGGTACCCCGGCGCGCCGGCGGTGTCGCGGCGGCCGAAGCGGGCGGCTGTGGCCGACGGGCCGGGCCGCTCCGTTCTCACCGTTCTCTCACCGCTAAACGGGCGGCTGACGGGTTGAAGCTCACCCCTCTCTCCTCCCGTCTGCCCGTGCCCCAGATTCTCGCCACCGCCGCCGGCCTCCCGGACTTCCACTACCCGCAGGCCGAGCTGACGGGACAGCTTCAGGAGCTCTGGGCCGACCGCGGCGTCAACCTCGACCGCGTCGCCGCGCTCCACGCCAACACCACCATCGAGACGCGCTACACCGCCGAGCCGCGCGAGCGCTACCTCGACATCGCCGGCTGGGCCGGCCTCAACGCCGCCTACCTGCGCCGCGCCGTCGACCTCGGCGAGCGGGCGATCCTCGGCCTGATGGAGCAGGTCGAGATGGGCCTCGGCGAGGTCTCGCACCTCGCCGTGTTCTCGACGACCGGCATCGCCGTGCCGAGCCTCGACGCGCGCCTCATGAACCGCCTCCCGTTCGCGCCGACGCTCAAGCGCCTGCCGGTCTACGGGCTCGGCTGCGCCGCGGGCGCGGCCGGCGTCGCCCGCGTGGCGGACTACCTCGTGGGCCACCCGGCCGAGGCCGCCATCGCGCTCACGGTCGAGCTGTGCTCGCTCACGATCGAGCCCGGCGACACGTCGGTCGCCAACCTCGTCGCGTGCGGCCTCTTCGGCGACGCCGCCGCGGCCGTGCTGATGGTCGGCGACGACCACCCGCTCGCCGGGCGCAACGCGAGCGCCGGGCGTCCGCTCGCGCTCGGCGCGGCCGGCGGGGACGGGGCCGCGCCCCAGGTGCCGGCCGACGTGCCGGCGCTGCGCGTCGTCGACGCGCGGTCGGTCTTCTTCCCCGGCACCGAGCGCCACATGGGCTGGGACGTCACCGACGCCGGCATGAAGATCGTCCTCTCGGGCGACGTCCCGCGGACGGCCCGCGAGGCGCTACGCCCGCACGTCGAGGCGTTCCTCGCCGAGCACGGCCTGGAGATCCCCGACGTCGGCCGCTGGCTCTGCCACCCCGGTGGACCCAAGGTCGTCGACGCGATCGAGGAGGGCCTCGGGCTCGCGCCGGGCCGCCTCGACGACACGCGGAGCCTCCTGCGCCGCGTCGGCAACGTGTCCTCGACGTCCGTGCTGCTCCTGCTCGACGAGGCGCAGCGCCTCGCCGCGGAGCCGGCCGGGACGTGGGGCGTGATGCTCGCGATGGGCCCCGGCTTCGGCGCGGAGCTCGTCCTGCTGCGGTGGGAGGCGTGAGCGCGGGCGGCATGGGGGCACGCGGCACGCGCGCGGGTGGCACGCGCGCGGGTGGCACGCGGGCGTCTCGGGCCGCGTTCACGGCCCTCGTCGCAGGCGTCGGCGCGCTGAGGATCGCCGAGCTGCGTCTCTCGGCGCGCAACGAGCGCGCGCTGCGCGCCCGGGGCGGCGTCGCCCACCCGTCGCAGATGACGGCCATGCGCGCGATGCACGGCGCGTGGTTCGCCGCGATGCTGGCCGAGGCCTGGGCGCTGCCGACCCGTCCGCGGCGACGCCTGGCGGCGCTCGGCCTCGCCGGGCTCGGCACCGGGATGGCGCTCCGCGCCGCGTCGCAGCGGGCGCTCGGCGACCGCTGGACGGCCACGGTCGCGACGGTCCCGGGCGAGGCGCGCGTCCGGACCGGCGTCTTCCGGTGGCTGCGGCACCCGAACTACGCCGGCGTCGCGGTCGAGATCGCGGCCGTGCCGCTCGTCCACGGCGCGTGGCGGACGGCGGCCGTCTTCTCGGCCCTCGACGCTGCGCTGCTCGCCGTCCGAATCCGCGCCGAGGAGCGCGCGCTCGGCCGAGGCCCCGCAGGCTGACGCTGCATGGCGGGGGTTACCTTTCGAAGCCGAACACGCCTCTCCTCCTCCCCGCGATCTGTGAACCGGTCCAGACCAGCCCGCGGAGAGGGGCGAGACACCGACGACTGGAAAGCCTTGCGCCGGCGTCTCCGGCGGCGAGCCGCCAGCCGCCGGAAGAAAGTGCACCGCGTGGTGTACACCGCCTCCGTCGCCGTGGTCGCTCTGGGCGGGAGCGGGCTCCTCGCCCGGTGGTCCCCTCCTGCGACGGACTGGTGGCTTCAGGTGCCCGCGGCCACGCTTCCCCTGCTGGGGCCTCTGGCGCTTCCGGCGGCGCTCGCGGTGGGCGCGGAGTGGGCGCGAAACCGCCGCTTCGGCATGGGCCTGTGCACGGTCGCCCTGGCGGCGGTGTTCACCGGCTGGGCCCTGCGGACGTCCGCTCCTCCCACAGCCGCCCCGGACCAGCCCGACCGGCTCCGGGTGATGACCCTCAACGCAGGCGACTCCGCAGGGCGCGAGGGCACCGTGGCCGAGTACGTCGAGCGTCGCGGACCCGACATCGTCGTCCTGCAAGAGGCCGGGGCAAACTGGGGGCCGTACGCAGCCATCCTCGAGGAGGCCGGGATAACAGGGGCGGCTTACGCACCCGTCGCTGCGCGTGTCGCCTCGGTCGGGGGATACACCGTGCTCACCGACACCACGGCCGGCGCGGTCGAGACGAGCCGCCAGGTCACGCTCACGCGGCTGCCGGTCGTGTCGCACACGTCCGGCTTCCTCGGCGCGGCCGAGCCCCGGGCGGGCGTCTACAGCCGGACCGTCGTGAGATGGGGCGGGGGTGAGGTCGCGGTGTACAACGTCCACCTCCGCGCGTTCAACCCGCAGGTCGGGTGGACGTGGGAGCGCGCGGTAGATCCGGCCGTGTGGGCCCAGACGCCTGAGAACCTGCGGCGCTTCTTTGCCGAGCAGGCGGTCGAGGCCGAAGCCCTCGCGCGGATGGTCGAGCGCGAGACGCAGCCGGTGATCGTCGCGGGAGACTTCAACGCGGCCGCGGACCAGTGGAACCGGGCCATACTGACGCGCACCCTGCGGGAGGTCACCGGGCGGTGGCTCCCCGCGGCGACGCGGCCCGACACGACGCCCGCGGTCAACGTCGACGGGGTGCTGGTCGGGCCCGAGTGGGCCGTCGGCGAGGTCGAGGTCGGCCCGGCCGGGCTTTCCGACCACCGGGCCATTTTCGCCTCGCTCGCGCTGCGCCGGTAGCGGCCGGCGGCAAGGCCGGAGGTACGGGCGGACGTGCCTGGCGGCGTACTATGGCCGGACCAGCCCCCACACCCGACGATGGAGACGCCCCGGCCGACTGCTTCTGGCACCCTCTCCGCGAGCGGGCAGACGGACCCCGTCGTCGACGTCGTCGAGGCCACGCTCAAGCGGGTCTCCCGTTTCCTCGTGTCGAGCGCGGGGACCGACCTCGGCGGCGTGCTCGAGGTGCTCGGGGACGCGCTCAAGGCCGACTCGGTCTACTTTATCGCCGCGCCGGGGGCCCCGCCGTCCGCCCCGGGGCCGTCCGGGGTCCCGCTGGCCCCGACGTACCTCTCGGGCCGCGTGGTCACGTGGTCGCGCGACGGCGGAGGCGACAGCGAGCGCGTGGAGGAGGAGGCCTCCGGCGCACAGGGCAGCCTGCCGCCGGGCGAGACCGGGCAGGATGCCAGCACCCTCGCCGTCCCGCTGCTCGCCGACGACGAGCAGCTCGTCGGGTACCTCGGAATCGGGCAGAGCCTGCTCGGCGACCTCTCGAAACCCCCCTACGACCGCGTGCTCTCGGTCGTCGGCGACGTCCTCGGGACGCACCTCGCCCGGCTCGCCCTCGAGGAGGCCCGCGCCCAGACCGAAGAGCGGTGGCGGCAGCTCGTCGACCGGCACCCGGATCCGACGCTCGTCGTCGTCCTCGGCGTCGTCACGTATGCGAACACGGCCGCGGCGGCCCTGCTCGGAGTCTCCGACCCGTCCGACCTGGTCGGGCGGCAGCTCGACGATTTCGTCTCGGCCGAGGACGTCGCCGAGATCCTGCGGGCGCGCGACGCCCAGCTCCAGCTCCAGAGCCCGACCCCGTTCGAGCACACCGTGATCCGGACCGACGGGGACGTCCGGACGGTCGAGTCCGTGTCGGTCCCGTTTCCCGGCGTCGAGGGCGGCGTCCAGACCGTCCTCCGCGATCTCACGGAGCGCCGCGCGAGCGACGAGCGGCACCGCGTGTTCGTCCAGACCACGTCCGACGGCATCTGGCGCGTGCGGCTGGACTGCCCCGTCGGCCGCGCCCGGCCGACGCGGGTCATCACGGACCACGTGCTCACGCACGGCCGGTTCGCCGAGCTCAACCCGGCGATGCTCCACACGCTCGGGGCCTCCGTCCGGGTGTCGGTCGGGCTGCCGCTGCGGCGGCTCGTCGGGGCCTACGGCTCCCGCCTCGTCCGCGCCCTCGTCGGGGCCAACTACAACCTGCGGGCCCACGAAATCTCGGCCATGGATGCCGACGGGGTCGCCCGGCACCTGTCGGTGAGCGCGATGGGCCGGTTCGAGCGGGACGACCTGGTCGAGATCTGGGGCACCTGCACCGAGATCACCGAGCGGGTCGAGATGGAGCGCCGCCTCGTCGCCGTGCTCGAGGACCAGCAGGAGCGCATCGGCCGGGACCTCCACGACAGCGTCGGCCAGCTCCTGACGGGCGTGCGGATGCTGAGCGAGTCCCTCGCCGCCCGCGAG
>JAYWIE010000634.1:0-27222 GCA_043789155.1 Rubricoccaceae bacterium
TCTCGCGATCGACGAGCCACTCGGCGACAAAGGTCGGGATGCCCTGCTCCTCGAGGCGCAGCGAGCGCATGAGGCCTTTGTCGACGACGACCTCGGCGAAGGTCTGACGGGCAATCGGGTCGTACGGTTGAGGCATGGTCAGAAGTCGAAGAGGTCGTCGTCGGCCTGCGTGTTGAGGGCGCTCTGAACCGGCACCATCGTCCGAGTGCGCGTCTCGACGGTCTGACCGAGGACGGTCGCCGTGAGTACGAGCTCAACGGCGATGTGGAGATCGCGAACGTCGGCCGCGGCGGGCGTGAACGGGACGGCGGCGGTGCAGGTCGCACCGGCCGGTAGAGGTGCGTCGAGGACGACCGACGACCGCTCGGCTCCAGCCACCTCGGCCGCGAGGCGTGCATCTAGTGCCGACACGCCGTTCGGGTTGCGCAGCGAGACGTGGAGCACGCCCGGCGCGCCGATCCCGAGGCGCTCCTGATTGGTGACCGTCAGCCCAAGCGGCTCGACGTGCACGGCGTCGCGTCCCATCACGATGAGCGGCACGAGTGCCTCCTCGGGCAGGGCTCCGCCGTGGACGTAGCCCGCACCGCGGCGTGGCGTGCTCCACGTCCTGAATCCGCGCGCGAGCAGGACTGGGCCGCCCAGACCTGTGTCATCCGCTTCGAGGCGTGTACAGACATCGGCGCTCGACCGCGTGAGCGGTGGCACGCGTATCGCACGTGAGCTGTAGGCTTCCTCCTCCGTTGCCACTCCGAGCGTCTCGTTGGAGCCCGGCGGGCGCGGGATCGCGGTCGCCACCTCGACCGGCAGGCGTGTCGATCCGTGGTCACTCGTCACGACGAGCCGAACGGGCCGGTCGTGCGGGTACGCGTTCAGCGTCGCCGCGAGTCGCGATGCGATCGTACTCCGCGCCTGCGCGAGGGCCGTCTCGCGGTCGTCGTCAAACTCGTGGTCGCTTTTGTGGAGTAGCGCGTCGTAGCTCGTGAAGTGGACGACGCTGAGATCGGCCGGGTCTGTTGCGAGGCGCTCAACGTACTTCAGCGTGTTCTGAAACTGGACGCTTGCGCCTGGAAACGCCGCTTCGATCAGGGCGGTCCGCTTCTCGTCGCCGACGCCCTCGCCCGGAGCCACGAGTCGCCCGGCGAGGAGTGCGGGAAACGAGACAGCTGTCACGCTCGGGAGCAGCGCCAATCGCCAGTCCACGTCGGCCGAGAGGAACAGGCCGTCGGTGGCTAGGCAGTCGATGACCGGCGCGGCGTGGTGCGCTGGCAGGTTGTCCCAGACGACGAGCAAAACGCGCTCGCCGCGGTCGAGGTGCGCGCGAACCTCGCCGGCGACGCTCGTCACGAGATCGCGGCCGTCGCGAAGTAGGGCCGAGTACTTGGCGGTAAACCAATCCGAGAAGGATGTCGCCTGCCGTTCGAGCGCGACGAGATCCTCTTCGGGTGCGCCGAGGCGGTCGACAGCTGCTCGGTACGCGAGGTAAGCATTGAGCCAGTCGCGCCACGGCTCAAGACGCGTTGCGTCGCTCCACGCCGGGTCGGGGTCAGGCGGCGGGTCCGGGACGACGCGCGTAGCAAGGCGCTCCAGCGGCTCCGCGCTCCCATTGAGGCCGCCAAACGTCCCGCGAAGCGCGCGCACGTCCGCTTCGTGCAGGCGGCAGTCTGAGAGCGTCCTGTCCGGTGCCTCAGCGGTGCGGACGAGCGCGATGAGCTCCTGCACGCTCTGGCCGGGGAGACGAGCCGCGAGGTCGGCAAGCGTCTCGGTCTGTCCAGCCATCTCGCCGATCCAGTACGCGAGCAGCGCTGGCGCGAGCCTGTGGCGTCCCGCAGCCACGGCCGCATCGCGGAGAGGAGACCCAGCGACAGCGCGGACGGCCTGTTTGAGAGCAGCGCCGTCGATCTCTGCATCGGCCCGGTGCGCACGGAGCGCCTCAGGTGCTGGAGCGCCTAGGACGTCCGCGGCTGCGCGCGCAAGAACCGCCTGGCGAAACGCGACCGGCGATGCTCGCAGCGCGCGGTACGCACCGCCGAGGGGCCCGGTCTCCCACGCGTCGAGGCGCCGGCCGAGCGCGTCGAGGAGCCACGGTGTCGCCGGCTGGGCAGGGGCGGCTAGGAGAAGCTCAGCGAGGTGTGCTGGCCCGGGATCGGGCACCGCCCAGACCGCACCGAGGGCATGACCGATCAGCATCGACTCGACGCTCGTCTCGGATCCGGCTGTGGCACCATCTGCACCGATCTCGCGCGCCTCCTGGACCGATAGTCCAGAGGGGAGCGGCTGCCCCCACACACCTTCGAGGCGAGCCCGCAATCCTTCGGCGCGGGTCGTCACACTCTGCATTGGCCCTACGTCCTGCATCCACGCCTTCATCCGTGGTCCGACGACGGCAACGCGAAGCGTCCCGCCCGTCTCCAGCGCGTGCGTGATAGCCCGCCGGGCGTTGAGATACGACGCGGCGTCTCGAACGTCCACGTCTGCGGGCGCATCGAGGCGGTCGTCAGCGTCGAGGAAGACGAGGACCACGCTCATGCCTCGACCGCGGCGGCGGCGTCAAACAGGACGGCCATGAGATCGGCCCGCGTGGCGCCAGTGGATTCGAGGACGCCGCGGAGCGCGCTCGAGACAGCCAAGCGGAGCGTCTCGGCGTCGACCGGCGGCGGCGTCCACGCCTCGGCTTCAGCGCGAGCGCACGCGAAGGCCTCAGCGAAAGCCACATCATTGGCCGGGCGCCACTGATGGACATCCCAGGGGAGGCCGCACGTCTCGGCGAACGCCATGAATGCCGGTTGCCAGCGCGATCCAGCCGCCGCCCACCGAAGCAGGTCGGCCGCCGCGCCGTCGAGGTCGTCCGCAGTGGGACCGACGCCCCGGCCCCACTCGCCAAGCCGCAGGGCAAACTCAGACGCCTCGCGGACTGGTTCGTCGGACCACTCGATGAGACGCAGCGCGTCGAGCGTTGGCCGCCGCCACGCCTCGACCTCTGCAATGGCTGCCTCGATTCGGTCTAGCAACCGCGTGGCAGATGCTGCGTCGTCGGCTTCGTCGAGCGGCGGCAGGCCGGCCGCTGTGGGTAGGGCCGACACAAGCCCGGCAGTCAAGCTTTCGCGCTCGCGCACGCGGCGCACGATCTCGCCGGCGAGCCCGCCGAACGGGTGCCGGCGCGCGGCCGAGGTCAGGCCCTCGGCCCACTCGATCGCCGCGGCGTCTAGCGCCTCGGCGGCCGACGTACCGTTCGGGGACCACCCCAGGCGCTCTGTCAGCGCTTTGGCCGTCTCTTCGGTCGAAAGCGCCGGCGTCCACGCCTGCACCGCCTTGACCGCCTCGGCTACGTCCATCACGAGCACGTTGACCGAGACCGGCGGCCAGCTTGGCCACGTGCCCATCACCTGAGGCATCGCTGCCGGCAGCGCACCGAGGTAGCGCTCCTCGACCGTCCCCGTCCCGCGGATCGCCGCGAACAGTGCCGATGCCGTCGGGCCGAACGCGCCCGTCTCGAGGCGGTCGTACGTCGTCGGGGGCAGGCCTTTCAGCCACGCATCGAACGAGGCGTCGATCTGCGCCTCGTCCTCAGCTTCGCTCTCGAAGACAGCTTTATGGATCCGGTTGAGTGTCGGCATCGGCGACGCGCGCCACGCCTCGACCTCGCGGACAGCGTCGCGGAAGGTCTGGACATACTCGGCCTGCTGCTTTTTCTGGCGCCACCCGCGGAACGGGACCTTGCCCCACTCCTGCGCCAGCGTGGTGAGGTAGCGGTCCGTCGCGTCGCCTGTCCCGGTTCGTGTCGCGACGTGCAGGAGCGCGTCGGCGGGGCTGCCGTACGTGTTCTGCTTTGCGGCCGGCGGAAGGGAGTCTGACCACGCGCGGACGATCTCATCAAACTCGCGCGGGCCGCCTGATGGGCGCCCGAAGGCAGCGTGTGCGGCGTCGTTGAAGACCGCGTCGGCGCGACGCTCGGCGAAGACGTCGGAGGCTTTCATCGCAGCGCTGAGGCGCTTCCTGAATGCGGCGAGGTCGTCCGCGTCATCCAGGATCGCGAGCTGCGAGTCGAATGCATGAGGAAGCGTTCCGAGGAGCAGCTCGCGTGCAGGCTGGTCGTCGCGCTTGCCGCTGTATGAACTGACAGCTTCGAAAAGCGCCTTGACATCGTCGTCGTCGTCAGGGGCAAACTTTTTAGTCAGCTCGGGGAGCGCTTTGTACCAGTCGGAGAGGCGGGCCGCAGGGTCGGCGAACGGTCCGAACGACGTGGCAAGTGCGGGGACGGTCCGGCGCGCAAGCACCTCGCCCATGTCCGACAGGACGGCACGCTCGGCCTTGGTGATGGCCTGGTGCGTGAGGCGGTACTTCTTCGTGGAGCGCGCTGCGGAGAGAAGCGCCTCGCCCGAGAGCGCGACCTGCTTCAGGTTGGCATCGCGCAGCTCGAAGGCGTCGCGGTGGACGGCGACGAAGGCGCCTAGGACTATCTCGGCGGCAGGCCACGAGAGCCCGAACGGTGGGCGGTAGAGAAGCGCGAGCGCGTCCGAGATCAGTGTCGTCTTGGCCCCGGAGCCCTGCGCGAGCAGGCTGTCGCTCAGCACGCCCCACGCGGCCGACATGGAGACGCCGGGCTCAGGCGCAACCACGCGGCCGTGCGGCTTGTTGCCGATCACGTCCTGCTCCTCGAACATCCCGTTCGGCTTTAGCAGGCCCTTCAGCACGGCGTCAACGGCGCTCGTGCCCGACATCGAGAACGGAACAGCGCCAAGCATCAGGTCGACGGCCTGGATGCGCTCTTTGCCTCGCGCCGCGTTGTTCGCGGCCGGGTACTCCTGCACAACGTCGCTCGCGATAACCGGTGTCTGCGAGAACGCAGCCTCGACCGCCTCATCGAGCACACGGCCGAGCTTGCGCGCGCTGAGGGTGTTTGGCTCGTGCCGCTGCTCGCCGCCGGCGTACCACGAGAAAGCGCCTGGGTCAACAGCCCGGTCAAGCGCGTCGGCGAGCCGGGACTGGAACTGCTCGGTGATGCCGACGAGCTCGTCATAGTCGTTCTCGTTCGCCTTCATCTTAGGGTCGTCGAGCAGCGCCGTCGCCGCAGCGAGGTCGAGCGCCATGTCGGCGAGCGGGACCGGCGTCGCGGAGACGGCCCCGACGAACGTGGCGGCGGCACTGACGCTCCTGAGCGACGCCTCAAGGCGCGCGCGGTCGCTCTCCTTGTCGTAGAGCCCGTAGAGCACGACGAGGTTGCCCTCGTATCCCTTCGAGTCGCCCCGGGAATAGAGGGCCTCGAAGCGCTCGCGCCACGTTGCGATGACCGACGCCTCCGTCCCGGCGAGCACGTAATCCGATGCGACGCGGCGGTTGGTGTGGACGCGCTCGTTGTAGGCGTACGGGGCGTGCTGCGTGGGCCGCCGCGTGCGTCGAAGGATGCTCAACAGCGCGTCGGGCGCGAGCGAGCCTAGCGCGCGCTTCTTCGCGGCGACCTTTTCCGCGAGGCCACCGTCGGCACCGCCGCGGAAGCTGTAGATCCGCGTGTTCTGGTTCTGTCGGAGCGCGCCCTGAGACACGAGCACGCCGAGCAGGTCGTCGATGTCCGTCTGCGAATCGGGCGGAAGGTTGAGCGCGAACCGGAGCGTCTGCGACGTGGCCTGGAGCCGCGGGTCGCCGAAGAGCGTGATCGTGGCGACGGTCTTCAGCACGCGCTCGGCGAGCGGGTCCTTGGTCTTGAGGCCGGCGCGAGCCGTGCGGTAGCCCGCGAGGACGGCGCCTGCACCGGCCGCACCGGCGCTGGCCTTGGCAACGAAGTAGTCGAACAGGTAGTCGAGCGTGAGCAGGTTGGGCCGTCCAGTCTTGCCCTCGACGCGCTCCGCACCCACGAACGCCTCAGCGCCACCGACGCCATCCGGCGAGAGGAAGCTGAACATCGTCCGCGTGTTCTGGCCGACGCCGTCGCTCAGGCCGGGCAGTGCGAATGTGGCGGCCGGGTGGAGCGGATACGTCGCCTCGATAATGGTCTGCTGCACCCACGTCGGGCTCTCGGTCGGGTACCACGCCGACGCCTGCCCGACCCAGTCCTCGTCGCGCGCGACCGTCCGGAGGCGCGTCCGTGCGGCCTCGCGGGCCGCATCGTCGCCGTCGGCCGGCACTACGAACGCGCCGCCCATCATCGCCTCGGCCTCGTGGTACTCGGACGAGTTTCGGAGGCGATACGACTGCTGGATGCGGCCCTCCATCTTCTTCATCTCGGCCTGCCCGACGTCGCCCTTCCCGTAGTCGGTCAGGGCGCGGTGTGCAGCGAGCACGAGCACGATGTCGGCCTTGGGACGGGACTGGACGAACTCCATGAACTTCTGCGACGAGATCATGGCCGCATCCTGCTGTCCTTTCGCGGCCTCCTCGAGGAAGACGCCGAACTCGTCGAACAGGATGGCGATGCCGCGGTAGCGCCCGTCCTGCTGGAGGTAGCGGCTCGTCTCGGCGAAGGTCTCTTCGAGCGAGACGCGGGTGGCGCGGTACGGCACGCCCGTCACCGCTTCGACGTAGCCGCCGAACCGGCCGAGCGCCTCGGCATCGAGGTCGGCGAGCTCACGCGCGAGTTGCTCGACAGACGTCCGGTCGGCTTCGAGCAGCGGGCGTAGACGGGCCATCACGTCGTCGCGCGACTGCCACCCGTCGAGGATCTCCTGGGCTTCGGCGAACTCGGTCGGGAAGCGGTAGCTGATGTCAGCGCCGTCGAGCGCCTCGCGGAGCGCGCGCAGGATCGCGCGGTCGTACTGCCGGTCGCTGTAGTCCGGGACGACGACGAGGTAGCCGTAGCCAGGCGTCGTCTCGTCCTCAACCTGCCGGGCGGTCTCGATCTCTTTGGTGAGCCCGTCACCGTAGGTCTCCTCGCCGGTCTTGATGCGCTGAATAAGCGTCTCGAGGCGATCGTCCTCAAGTTTGAGCCCGAGCAGGCTCGCGAGCACGAGCAGCAAGTACGACTTGCCCGTGCCGTACGAGCCTGTGAGAAAGTGGACCCGCTTGGGCGCTGCGCCACGCGTGCCGCGAAGCACGCCGAGCAGCGCCTCGCGCCCCGTCTGCGTCGGGATGTAGCGCGAGAGGTGCGTCTCGTGGCCCTCCGGGTCCTGTGTCCACAGGCTGCCGCGAAGCTCGACGGCCCCGGTAAGGACGGGCGCGAGTGCGACGATGGACGAGAGGGGCGTTTCGTTCAAGGGCGTCGGCATCAGGATGGGGTCCAGCGGAACAGGCGCGAGGGCTGCGGCGAGGCGCCGAAGGCCCGGTCGAGGCGGTCGAGAAAATGCGGGCTGTGCAGCAGGAGCAGTCGCGGAGACGAAGGCTCGCTGAGCGCGATTCGGCGCCACGCGTCCTCGAGCTTGTCGGGGGCGAGCGTGCTCCATACTGCTTCGATGCCGACGATGAGCGCCGGGCCGAGAAGGCGGGGCGCCTCGGCGAGCACGGCTGCGTCGCGGGCGAGGAGCGCGTCGAGCGCGGACGGTGCGAGCCCGTCGAGCACGTCGACCGTCTGAACATCCGGGAGGATGGTGCGGAGCGCCTCAGAGACGTCCGTGCGGGGCGGCGCGTAAACCGCGCCGATGCCGTAGCGCGGCCGCAGCATGCCGACGAGCGCCTCGAGACCAGCTGTGTTGGGCGTGGCGGTGCTCACTCGTCGTAGTACGCTCGGACAAAGTCCAGTGGGTCGGCGTCGGGCTGCAGGAACTCGACGTCGTTCAGGCCGGCCGTCTGCGTGTATCCCAGGATGCCGGGCGCGCGGAGGGGGCGGACGCGGTCGGCGAAGCCGTCGCGGTCCGTCTGGAGGTGGAGCGCCCGACCCGGCCCGCCCGGCCCGACGATGGTGTCGAGGCTCATCGAGCGGACGCCCGGTGCCGTCCGCGCGCGGTAGTCGTAGAGCGCATAGGCGAGCACGAGCGGCGGGACGTGTGCCGGCGAGACGCGGCGGTAGCGCACACCGCCACTGAGAGATAGCGCCGAGAACAGGCGGAGCCCGCCAAGCGCGTCGTCGTCTGTGAGCGCCGCGATGTAGCTACGGAAGTCGTTCTGGGCAGTCGCAAGACTACCGGCCTGCACGGCGGTGCGAGCGAGAAGGGCCTCTATGGCCTCGTCCGCGGAAAAGGCTGGCGCGTGAGGGAGCACGCCGTGTGTCATCTCGTGCCAGACCGTCGCCTCGGGGGCGGAAGCGATCTGGATCTGGAGCAGCGCCCATGTGCCAGCGTCGCGCCATCCCGGATCGCATTCGGCGATGATCGTGCCGAGCGGCGTTGGACTCCCTGAGGCACGGTTGAACAATCCGAGCCGATCCAGGTAGCTCAGATACGCATCGACCTTGTTTTTTCCATACGGGAGCTGATCGCGGCGTTCAGCAGATGACCGGCCAGGATCAGAGGCGATCGCGCGGTTAACCGTCGACAGTGCAGCTCGGTCAAACTTGAATCCCTGGTCCCATCCTGCGCTCATACGTATCTGGATTTCTTGTGACTCTCCTCCTCTCTCGGATCAAACCTAACGCTACAAGTGACAGATGGAGCAGCCTGCGCCATCGTCCTCCGCATCACGCACCTCGTCGAAGAACTGCTCCAGCAAGGTCAGGTTGGGACGCTTTGCCTTGACGCGGTTGGAGCGCTCGATCACTTTCTGCTTGATGTCCGCGACGCGCTCTGGCGAAGCCAACTCTTCGAGGCTCTCAGCATCGCTCCACGTGAACCGTTCGGTCTCACCGATTTTCTCGTAGGACTTCGCCTTCTCAAAAAGCTCCGGGTGGTTCTCCATGAGCCCGACCCACTCACTTTTGCGCTGGTAGAAGCAGAAGTAGCAACCGCTTCGGCTCCGCCAGCTGTAGTACTCTGGGACCCCGACGCCGCTTTCCGCGAGGATCTTGTACACGTCATCCTTTACGATTCCATCCTCTTTGAAGGGGAAGACTGCCCGGATGTTCGGCTTGGTCGAGATATAGCCCTCGCGGTCTTCGTCTCCGCGGATGCCGACGTAGCTGACGACAGGTTCGTCCCCGATGTACTTCTCATAAGGCTCGAGCTTCAGCTTGCGCGTGCACCACCTCATCTGAGAAGATGGCAGGAGTCCTCCGAACATCTGGAGGTGGTGATCGAACGGCGTTTCGCCTGGAGGAGACTCAGCCGACAGACGAACGATTGGTCGGCCGAGATAAGCCTCGAGGAGCCCGAGATACTCGTATGTCTCCTCAAGTTCTGTCCCTGTATCGCAGAATACATACTCTGCCTCAGTCAGAGGTGGGCGGTCCGGCAATCCACTCTTTCCCAGGATGCGACGCCACCGCGCCGGGTCATGGAGATAGATCGCGAGAGCAGACGAGTCCTTCCCACCGCTGAAAGCGACGATGTGGCGGGTTTCAGTCATGGGTCGGTAGGTCGGTCTCCATTCGGACCTGGTCACGTGTGTGAAAGAGATCTGAGGTGAGTTTACTCAGGGCCGCGATCTTCGCATCGGCGTGAACGTCAGATACGTCGAGCATCGCCGAAATGCGGTCATACAATGCCCGGATGATGTCACGATCTTCGGGATGAATGTGGATGACGCCACCTTGCTCTTCCTCGTTAAGCGTCTTGACGAGCACGCGGACGCTCCGCACGTGCTGGACCTGACGCACAGCGTTGGCACCAGCCCGGTTGCTCTGAGCCTGCGTCCTCTCAGCGACATCCAATGCAAGCGGTTCAAGGTCGTCAAACGCACGCGCCGTATCGAGCAAGGCAAGGCGGAACCGGCTGACATCTTCGTCGCCCCACTGCGTTGGTGGGGACTTGGCGAGCAGGGCAGCGAGAGATTCTGTCCACGCCCGTGTGTCGAGAATCTCGTCCGAGGCACGCACGAGAAACGACTTGAGGCGGAGGTCACTCGCAGCAGGGAGAACCGCCCGAGCACGAGAGGCGAGTTCATGCCGACGTGCCTCGTCGTCTCCCGATCGAAGTCCAAACGCGCGAGCCGTTTGGTCCTGGATGCGCTCGATAAGCGCGTCGTATGCACCGCCAAGCTCTCGCAAGGCTTCTTGCAGTCCGTCAGCGTACATCTTGATCCGAGGCGGGCTCGTCGCCTCGGCCGTCAGGAAAGACCCTGCACCGCAAGCTGCGGGCAACGTCTCGAAGACGAGGCGCGTCGGGTCCGTCGCTCGCTCGAGCGCGCCGCGCACGGCGAGTGCCCGGTCGGTGAGCGTCCCAGTGCGCCGCACGAACGGCGCGAGGCCGTGGACGCGCTGGAGAATCCGGATCGCGACCGGGAGCGGCTTACGGACGGATGCGGGCAGCCCGAGCAGCGGGCCGAGCGCCGAAAGCACGTCGGCACGCGCACCGTCGACGTGCACCCACTGGACCGAGAACGTGTACGTCCCCTTCTCTTCGCTCTTCAGCAGCCGCTCCATCGTCTCGAACGTGAGCTCGCGCACGAACGAGCCGCTCTCGTAGAACGCGACCTCGTCTGAGACGCTCTGCACGAAGGCGAACAGGAAAACCGGAATGAGGCCTTCGCGGACGCCGTACGGCGCGGCGCGGAGTGCCTCGAAGACAGACTGTACCGGAACCGGTTGCCCGTCTGCCGAGCGGAGCACACGTGCGATCTCGTCCCAGACCGCAGCACAGCCCGGCCGCGTGGACTCATCGGGACGTCCGAACGCCCACGCGCCCGCCTCGTCCTGTCGGTGCATACCGGTCGCGAGCAAGACTGACGCGTACATGCCGTATTCGGCCGGCGTGCCCTCGATGCCCAGGCGCTCTTCGCCGGGCGCATCCGCGACAGCGGCGAGCAGGAGCTTGAGTCCGCGGACGGCAGAGGAGGATGGCCGGCGCCGGTTGAGCAGCTCGTTCCACACCTCGGGCGCGAGCGGGTACACGGCGTCGCAGATGCGGCTCAGCGTTTCCTGTAGCGCCCGCTCGCCCGTGATGCGAAACATCTCGCCACGGCGGACCCACGTGCATGGATTGCGCCCCTCGGCGTCGACGACAAGGAGCCGGTTCAGGCGGCGCGTGACCTCGGATGCGAGCGCGGCCCGCTGCTCGCCAACCTCACGCCGGGCGGCCGCATCCCCTTTGAGCGCGTCCGCGTGACTGCGGACCCAATCGAGGCGCGCCAAGTCGCGTACCGACTCGCGGAGCGAGGCAATCCCATCGGGGATGGCCAAGAACGTCATCGGATCGTGCAGGCCGGCTCGGACCGCCTCGATGACATCGGCTGGGTCATCGCTCTCAGGGAGGACGTAGACGATGCGGCCGTCGGCCTTATCGTGCGGCGCCTCGGCGTGCGACCGCCAGTCCTGCTCGGAGGCATAGACCACCTCGAATGCACGCGTCGTGCCGGTTCGGTACGAGTGCCGACGCGCGACGGTTGGTGCCGGCGGAACAGCTGTGCGGAGGAGCGTCGCGAGCGGGATGCGGGCCGGGACCTGCTCGCGCGCATCGCGCAAGGCGGCCTCAAGGTCGAACGCGCTGCCCTGCCACACATGGTAGGTCTCCCCGAACGGTCGGTACGAGAGTGCACGCGCCTCGCGGAGCGCCTCGAGCGCGCGTGTCGCCTCTGGGGTGGAGACGCCGCACGTCACGGCCAGCGTTGCGGCTGTCGGTGTCAGTCCGGCAAGCGCGCCCGCGAACCCGAGCAGGGCGGCATGCTTCACGAGTTGAGCGCTAAGGTCGTCGCTGGCTGCGGCCGACGCGAGCGCCGTCTCGGTCTCGGCCCACAGCCGCTCCATCCGCTCCGAGAACAGCGTCGCCCCGAGGTTGGCGACGAGGTAGTCGTAGAGGTGGTCGAGCCGGTAGAACGTGGGTCCGTCGGCAAACAGGCCAGGCGCCTCCTGCACGACGACCGAGAGGAAGCTGTGGGGCTCGCCCGAGGCGAGAAAGGCAAACAGCGATCGCTCGTTCTGCGCGAGGCGCCGGAAGAGCGGCCCGACGAGCATCGCGACGGCGGGATGCAGCGGTGCCGCACCGACGAGATGCTCCAGGACGGCGCCCTGGTCGAGGTGTACGGGCAGCTCCGCCCTGTCCAAGAGGGACCGCGCAGCGGTCTCCACATCGTCCGGAATCGCGTCGGGCGTTGCTTGGATGGCCTCGGCCAGAAGTCGGAGCGTCTCGCCTACCGGCTCGACAAAGGCCACATCCTCGAAGCGTCCCTGGACCTTTTTCCACTCGTCGCGCTGCGTCGTGCCGAGGCGCCCGGCGTACTGGTCGAACGCCTGGTGCAGGACCGTGAACAGCAGGATCGGCGCCTCGCCGCTCTCGCCCTCGCCGGTCCGCGAGGCGCGCTCGGCAAGCCGCTGGAGCGCGAACAGGTCGCCGGTCTCCGGGTAGAGCGCCGCGTGCTCCAGCATTTTCCCCATCTCGTCCACGACGACGAACAGTCCGCCGCCGGTGGCGGCGTAGACGGCGCGCGCGGCGGCGTCGTAGAGCCGGAGCAGGTCGTTCTCGGTGTTCTGGCTGTCGCGCGCCTCGTGCGCGATCGCACGGAGGCCGTCGCGGACGTCTTGCGTCTGCTGGGTCGGGCGGCCCCGCTTCCGCTCGTAGCCGGCCGCGAACGCATCGAGCGCCTCGGCGAGCCCGCGCAGCAGGGCCGGCACGAGCGCCTCCCTCGACCCGACCACGAGGACCGGGCAGAACGGTCCGCCGATGACATCGCGAGCCCGCGCCGCGAGGTCCGGGTCGGTTGCACCGAGGCGCTCGTGCAGCGCGGAGTCGCCGCGGAGCAGGCCCGCCAGGAAGAGGGCGAACGCGCTCTTGCCGCCGCCGTATGGTCCGGTGACGGACCACGCGCGCTGCGCGACCGAGGCATTGAGCGCGTCGATCACGCGACCGAGAAGCTCGCGGGCCTTCGCGGTCACGATGTAGCCCTCGTTCGGCTCCTCGCTGTAGAAGTCCCGCTCGAGGTGGACGCTCCGTCGAAACTGACCTTGGACGTTTACGGGCATGGATCAGGCGGAGACAGCGTAGGCCGAGGTGAGGATCGAGAGCGCCGAGGCGTCGGGCGCGCGGTAGAGCTGCTCCATCCCTGCGGTCGCGGCGTAGCGAAACGGTGGGTCAGCGAGCGCCTCGGCTTGCGCCACGAGGTCGAACGCCTGCTCTTCGCCAAGCAGAAAGACCCGGCCCGGGGAGCCCGGCGCGTAGAGCAGCTCGCGGACGGCGAGCGTCTCGGCTTCTGGATGCACGCGGTTCCAGTAATCGAGGACGGCGTAGGCGAACACGGACGCGGGAAGTGAGGCGTGACGCCCTTCGCGCAGGTAGTGCGCGCCGCCGTCGCTCACGACGAGCCCCAGCGACGACAGCGGACTCGCGACGGCGTCCTCAATCGACTGCCGCTCGTTCGTCGTGTACGTCCCGACGAGACAGAGAAGGTCCCGCTTCAGCGTCGACTCGGACGGCAGGTCGGCTCCACGCTCGTGAAGCCACGGCCCCAAAGCCGACCGCAGCGACCGAATGTCAAGAGCACCCGACCGCCAATGGCCAAAGACGTAATGCCAGAGCGTGGCCCGGTCCAGGTCCCGACACAGGAGCCAATGAATCAGCCAGTGCGTGGCGGGGTCCTCGCAGTACGGATCTGCTCCGTCGAGGCGAAAGACGATCCGGCCGACGTCAGTCGGCACAACGGTGCCCCCGCCCTCCGCCTCGAGCACGGACGCCGCGACCGCCCAGTGTTTAATCGCCCGCACCATGTTTCGGCCCACTCCGAACGTAGCGATGGCCGCGTCGTCGCTGAATGCGTCCGGGTCAGTTTCGGCCGCCTCGACTGCTTTCGCGAGCCAGGTAAAGCGAAGTGGGAACGTCTCATGACCAGAAAACGAGGGCATGGGGTCGACGCGTGTTGAGTGTTCGAAGGTACGGGTTGGTCTGACCCCATTCCGACGGTTGAGGTCAGACCACCAGATGTTCGGGGGGTCGTGAGCACTGCCACGGCGAATGCTTGTCGAGCGCGAGGTAGTCCGCGACGAGTGCCGACGGCGAAGGTTTTAGAAGTGCAGGCCACGTGGCACATCTGTCGGGAGAGAGAGATTGTGGTGTCCACCGAATCGCACAGGCTCAAGTCAGGGGCAGATCAGCTCGTCTCACCTGAGACAAGGGGGGTGCAGAAATGACCCCCCCTCTATCTTCACAGCTTAAACGACCAAATCAGCCTGATTTGAGGGGTGTCCTCGGGACTAACATGTCACGCGCTCTGTTTCCCTCCCGGCAGCCCCAGGGCGGGAAAGGTGCGCTCGGGGCCTCGTCGGGCCTTCGTGCGAGTGCAAGGATCGGCCGGCCGCGGGCACCCTCGGATTGAGCGGGACTCCCCCTTGCTCTCCACCAGCCCGTGCTCGATATGCACCCCCTCCTCCGGGCCGCACCTGCGTTCCTCGGACCGCTCACGCTCGGCCCGCCACTCGTCGGCATCCGCGTCCTCATCCCGCTTCCGGCTTTCCTCGCCGGGCCCGGGGCCCGCCTCGAGGTCGGGTTCGAACGGGGCCGCCTCGTCGCTCGGCTCGTCCTGCCCGCCCCGCCCCCGGCCCAGCCAGCGTGGACAGACTCCTCATGGTCCGATCCGGACGAAGATCTCGGCCCGCACGACGCGTGGGCCAAGTTCTAGACGGCGGGCCCAACCCGTCCGCTCCACCTTCACACCCCGACTCCCACGTCCATGACCACCCCAATCAACCCGAATGGATCCGCCCCCGGCGTGCCCTCCCACCTCCACCTCATCATCGGGCCGAACGCGCCCGGCGGACCGCTCGCGGCCCCGCCCCGGGCCGGTACGGCCCCCGTCGTCCTCACCGGAGGCGCCGACCCCTACTCCCCCATCGAGAAGCGCTCGCTCTTCACCGGCGACGCCATGAAGAGCCGCGCGTTCACCGTCCGGCTCGAGGACTCGGCCCAGACGTCTGGCTGGCGCGAGGTTGGCGTCGTGAGCGCCGACTACCTTCTCGTCCCCAATCGCGAGGTCGTCTCGATGGCGGCGGATGTGGTGTCTGCCTCAGGCCTCCCGTTCACCGAGGAGCGGGTCCACTTCGACGGGAAGCGGTTCGCCTACGCGCTCGCGGCCAAGACGCACCCGCTCGTCGATGTCCGCGTCGGCGACAGCGTCGGCCTCGGGCTCCTGTTCGAGAACAGCTACGACGGGAGCAGGAAGCTCTCGGCCTCGCTCTTCGCATACCGGCTCGTCTGCCTCAACGGGATGCTCGTCCCGTCGCTGTTCCGCCGGGTCACGTTCAAGCACAGCCGCTCGAACGAGGGGTGGGGCGAGGACGTCCAGCACGCGCTCGCCATGCTCGCCTCGGCCCCGGCCGGGCTCGAACGGTTCGCGACGGCAGGCCGGGCGCTCTCGACGATGCGGGTCACGGCGTCGCGGCTCCGGGAGGTCCGCGAGCGGGTTGTCCCGAAGCTCCCCGTCACTGTGTGGGGGAAGGTCGTTGACCGGTTCCTCCTCCACGAGGACCTCGACGGGTGGGGCCTGATGAACGCGGCGACGAACGTGCTCTGGCACGACGAGAAGGCGACGGCGGCGACTCTGTCGTGGAACGAGTACGTCTCGACGGGTCTCGTCGAGTACGCGCTCGGCCAGCCGCGGTCGAACTAACCCGACGCGTCGGGAAGGCAGGTCTCCACGAGGGGGCCTGCTTTTTTGATCGCCCTCACATGTCCGACAGACCTGTCGGCAAGCAGGCGTTTCCAGAAGGTCAGGCAGCCGGCGCCACTACTCCGGCACCTCAACGTAGCGGGCGGGGACGGCGGCCGTGAGCCATACCCCGTTCTCGGACCGGAAGAACGCGTAGCCGTCCCGGCCCATCTCCCCGGCTGCAACCCGGAGCACGGCCGGCCGGCCGTGCCGGCGTCCGACCATCTCGGCCGTCCGCTCGTCGGTCGAGAGGTGGACATGGATACGGCTCCCGGCGTGGATCCCCTCCGTAAGGATCGACGAGACGGACCGGGCCGCCGTCCCGTGATAGAGGCCCTCCGGGGGCACCATGGGCACGAGCCCGAGGTCAACCGGGACAGAGTGGCCCTGGCTCGCCCGGATACGCGTGCCGTCAGGACTCAACGAGAACCGCCGTTTGTCGTTCTCGGCGACGACCCGGTCCAGCGTCGCCCGGTCGAGAGCGAATCCAGCTCGCCGTGCCCCGGCGATCAGGTCATTGACATCTATCCATCCATCCAGCCCGAGTGAGAGCTCAGCTCGTCCGGGGTCGTGCCGGAGGACGAGGCTGATGAACCGGCTTACCCGGACGAGGTCGGGGTCCATAGCAGGAAGCGTGGGTCTTACAGCGGGCGCGAGGCGCACGGCGAGGAGTTCTGGCGGAGCCGTCAGTCCGAAACCCCGAGCACTTGCACGACGAGCGGGGCCGCGCTGGCGACCCGACCCGTCACGATGAGTCGCCGGCCATCGCCAAGATTGCCCCCCTCCCAGTATGGCGGGTAGAGGAGTTGGACCCGCTCGCCATCGGCCTCCAGCGTGGTCCCACCGTCACTCAGCGAGCCCTGAACTTCGATGACCGCGCCGACCGCCCTCGACCGGGTCGCCGGGAGGTCGCTGAGCGAGTGGTACCGAACGTCCCACGGGACGGATACCGCCAGCGAGGCCAGCCGCTCGACACCGTCCCGCAGGCCCGACTCGAAGTCGCCCGCTCGGAAGTGCGTGGTCATCGCCGCCGCAGCTTCGGAGGCCTCTGCGTCAGAGACCTGCCATTCCAGGCCTGTCCCGACCGAGATCCACACCTCGCCCTCCCGCGGGGCGACCAGCACGAGCGCTCCGTTGTTCAGCCCGCGCTGTCCGACTCCCCATTCCCGCGTGAGACGGCGTGCGTATGCCCTCGCGGGAAGGCCGCCGAGCGTATCCACGGTGACGACCACGACCTGGATAGAACTCGCGTCGTCGAGCGCCTGCAAACGGGCACTGAGCTCCCGCTCGAACGACGGGGAAAGCACGCCCGAGCCGTCGACGACACGCCCCGTCAGCGCCGGGGGAGCCCACACTTCGGTGGGGGCCTGCGCATGCACGGCGGCGCACCACGTGAGGAGGACGAGTGTGGAATACCGGGCGGCCGTGGTCATCTCAGGGGTGGTGGTGGGCCCTGGCAATGGTACGTCCGCACTCTCTCTCCGTCTACGTCGGTGAGGCAGGTTACCTGGGAGACAGGAAGGGGTATTCAGCCCACCCGGCGAGCCCCTGCGCCAGACCGACGTGCCTCACACCTCTAGCTCCGCATCTGCGACAAGCGCAGCCGGCGCGCACCTGAGCCCCCGGGCCAGCGCAAGCAGGTTGAGGTACCCCACGTTCCGCTCGCCACGCTCGACGCCGCCGACGTAGTTCCGGTGGAGGTTAGACCGCTCGGCGAGCCCCTCCTGCGACAGGCCCGCCGACCGCCTCCGCGCCCGGACGGCAGCTCCCAACCGGACGAGTGCAGCATCGTGTTCCATGGACGAAACGTCCCGACGTGTCCCGGGAGGGTCTACACATTATCAGTGTCAATGACCACGATCCGTGGTAACCTCGTGCGAGCGCTCTATCTCGAACATGGACCAGCCCCACGCCCCGATGTCCACCGCTTCTCGGCATGCCCTCATGGGCCTGCTCATTTTGATGCCCCTCGTCGCCGGCTGCGACCTCGTCCAGCCCGCGGACGACGGCACCTCCGGCCCCCCGGCCACCGTCACCGGCTTCTGGTCGACCGGACCGATCGACGTTCGCTTCGACACCACGTTCGCTGTTGAGGGGGACCCGAGCTACGCCTCCGTCGAGGTCGACGCCCTCTTCCACGTCGAGACGACCCTCTCCCTAACCGACACTGGGGGCGACGTCCGGGGGAACGCCCATGACCGCCTCACCGCTGGCGGTGAGGTCCGGTACCGCCGCCACGACGGTGTCATCGTCCGGGACGGGTTCACCGACGACCGGCTCGGCGGGGCTGGCGACCTCATTGAGGCCGTCTATGTAGCTCCGAGGCTCACCATCACTTCCGTCGGGTCGTACCTGTTCTACACCGACTTCGTCGACCTCACGCTCGACTTCTCGGACGGGACGGCCCCCTTCGCCCGCCGGCTCGAACTCCCGGTCACGCTCCGGCGGCTAGGGAACCGGCGCGTCACGCTCGTCCGCTCGGCTGAGACGACGTTCCGGCGGGCAACGTCGAATGCATGACCCTGAATTCTGTAAGCCAGTCCGGCTGTCTCAGCTGAGACACCACCGACGAGCAGAACAGCCTGTCCTACCCGCCGTCAAGCAATGAACGCCGACCTGCTGACCGTCCGTTCTTGCTCTGAGTGCGGGGCTAGCGTGAGTGCGCGAGTTCCCATCTGTCCGCGTTGCAGCGCGCAGGCGGGCATCTCCACGCCTGACCGCGCCCAATCCCGGACAGGCGTGGGCCGCCGCAGGCTCCGCGAGCACACCATCACAATTGCAGTGGGACTTGCCCTCGGTCTGCTGACGGCCCTCTCCGCTGCCTCCTCTCTGTCTGGCGGCCACGAGGGCCCTCAGCCGGCCGGTGGCGTGTCCGTCTCAGGAGATGCTGGTGAGGCTGTTCCGGTGGCTCCGCCCGATGTCGTTCCCAACCCCGACGACCCCTCAACAGTCCCCCTCGGTTACTACGTCGGCCGGTCCCCGTCGCCCCCGGCCACGCCACCGCGGGGAGCGGCACCCTACCAGGAGGCGTACCCACCCGGGACGGTCGTGGTAAACGCCCCGGACGGGCGCTCCATTGAGCTCCGGGGTGGAGACTCCATCCCGGCCGGTGCTGAGTTGGGGCGGATCCCGGACGGCGCGACCGTCCGCGTCATAGGCTCATGCGTCCACGGCGACGAGGTCGACGGCGTATGGGGGCATTGGTGCGCCGTCGAGTATGGAGGTCAGCAGGGATGGGCATTCTCGCCGTTCCTCGTTTCCCCTCCCGGGACCTGAACTGACAAGATCGTCCGGGGCTCCGACCGGAATGGGCGGATCTGTCTCTGGAGACGCGGTTCTCGGTCCGTTCGCTTCGTCTGGTTGGCAATGCCCGTACCTCCGGCACGTTTGATCACGTCAGGCAGGTGCGGCGGCAAGATGCAAGCCTGACTCTGCCTGAACGGCGAGAGCGTCCAGCACAGCAGATCAAAGGAATGGCTGCCAGAACGGGTCGTCTCACAGGTCCACACCGAACTGTCTAACATTCGGCTGCGATCGCGAGGCAGGGTTTCGGAGGCGACCAGGGAGGTCAGTCCATTATCTCATGAAGCCGCCGCTCGCCAGAAGCAGCAGAGCGGGAAGAAGAGAGAACAGAGGAAAGCAGGAGGCAAGGGGAAAGGGAGCGGAGCAGCAGGACAGGAGACAGGGGACGTCTAGAGCGACAGCGCAAATAGTCTGGCAGTGTATTAGGCTGACAACTTCCCGGTCGGCTTTCTAAACGAACGGTTTCCTGACCATCCCGATGTACGGGAGCCCGACCGCTGCCGCTGCTCGCGCCTCGACCTCCTGCGAAATCTCGCCCATGACGACGAGACCGTCGTGCTCATGGCCGACGACGCGGATGCCAGAACTGTCGAGTTCAGCAGCCAGGGAATGCGCGTAAGCCGATTCGTCTCCCTGGAGAAGATGGGCCACGAGCCGGCCAAGATCGGACGACCGGAGGCGCCCGCTCACGACCCCGACGAGGATTGGCATCCCGAGTCGGTTGCGGATCACAAATCCAGCCGGCCCGCTCTCGCCCGTCGCGGCGTCACCGAGACGAAGCGCACGCAACCGTCCGTGCCAGCGAGCGAACTCCCCGAAGAGAGGGGCAAGCACATCCGCAGCCGCGATCACGGCGGACACGGCCGGGAGAACGGCGAGCCGCTCCGCGTGCGGGACCGACCGGGCAATCCACTCCTTCCAGTCCACCCCGACCGCCGTCAGGACGGTCTGTGACACCCGGTCTTTCGCGACGAGCGCCTGCTCAGGCGTCGGCATCGAGGCACCCATGAGCGCCGCGATGACAACCCGCTTGACCCCGGACGTTCCGAGCCCGGCCTCCACGCCGAGCCGTCCTCGCTCGTCCGGGTCCAGCACATACCGTGCGAGGGCAGGAGCGTCGAGCCCGACGGCCTCCATCCTCGCAAGAGCGAGCCGAGGCTGTGCGCTCGGAAGGTCGTAGTTCTGGAGGCCGGGGATGCTCCCTCGCATGGCTGCCTTGAGCGCAGCGGGCGCCGCCTGGAGCCCGCCGCCGACCTCACCGAGCCGGCCGGAGCTCTGGACGGTGAGGGCGATGTCGTAGTCGTGGAGCCCGCCCGACGTCGGTGTCGGACGCTGCTGGAGGACGGCCCGGACAGAGTTCCTGGCCTGGACGAACTGGCGGAACGCACGACGAAACTCTCGAGAGTCCGCCCCGTGCGCCGTCTCCGCTGAGATGAACGCGCCGCCGAGCATACGGAGATAGTCGAAAGCAGCCGGGAGGTCGACCGGGCTCGACCGCACCGACCGGAGTGCCCGAACGACGAGGTCCGGGTAGGGCGCGCCCCGCTCGTCAACGAACACCGTGACGGCCGGCGGCGCGTCCACCGCCCCGCCGGTCGCCCGCTCGGCCGCACGGGCGATGCCCCCCGGGGCGACCTCTCGGCCGTCAGGGAGGTCGTCCACGGCTGCGGCGTGGAAGGCTGCCATGAGCGACGGCTCGAGCCGGTATTCCCGCGAGAGCCCACGGGCCCGGTCATGGCGGATCATCTCGACGAGCCCTGCCCCGACGAGTGCAGGAATCTCACGCTCGGCCTGCCGGAATTCTGCCCGGATGTAGTCGGCCGAGACGGGAACGAAGCCGCCGGTACGCCGGGCGTAGTGCGCCCCGTAGACGGCGAGGTGATGAAGGAACCCGCGCGTCCGCGCGTGGAGACCGGCGGCCCATCCGTTGAGCAGCACGCGCTGGCCAGGCGTGAGGTCGTAGTCGTCGGGCGGCGCGGGACGGGTCCCGCCACCGGTGCGGCCCACCGGCATGAGCGGCAGGCCGGCGCCGGCGCCAGCCTCCTCGTTTTCAGACGTGAGCGACATGACCGCTACGCCTCGTTCGCGTCGACCCAAGCGAGCACCTCGGTCAGGAGGAACACGGGGCGGCGGCCGACCTTCCGAAACGGCATCCCACGCTCGCGGCGCCATTTCTCGAGTGTCCGTGGGGACACGCCGAGAAGCGTGGCAAGCGAGTCGCGGTCGTACAAGCCGGCCTGCGCCCGCAGGGCCGCCTTGAGTTCCCGGATCGCACCCTCGACCGGCGCGAGCCCCTCGCGGACCCCGCGGGCAATCAGGGCCTCGACGGCCTGAGTGTCGAGGCCCTCGACTTCGATGCGGCGGTTCGGATTCATCGGGGCAGGGGGCAGTTCGCGGGGCACGCCGCTGGAAAGGCGCTTGCCGCAGAAACTGGCCTTCCAGCCACCGTCCCGCCGGTACAGGTCCACCCGTGTACCGTACAGAAACCGCCCCCGCCCGACCGAACGCCCTTACGTCTCCCTGGTGGCCTCGTCGATTTCGCGGCCGAACTCTTCCATCCGCTTTTCCTTGATGTCCGTCCTTCTCTCTGCGCCCGACCTGACCGAATCGGGCTTCATCGGGATGACCTTGCTGCCCTCCACCCGGACGAATAGCGGAGCAACTCGGTGACAGAACTCGCTGAACCCGATTGCCGGGGGACCCGGGCGCTGTCCCACCACAGGCTCGTTTACGTACCGCTCGTAGACGACCTTCAGCACGCAGCCCAGGTCCGTGACGGTCCCGCGCCATAGGATCAGAGGCCGGTCTTCCGGAGTCTGCCGGGATGCGGGTTCAGCCAGGGCCCGTGAGGCGCCGTGCTTCTCGGCGCCGTGCCCCTCGGCACGAACGCCGTAGAGTTCGGAGAGCGTCCCGAGACCCCTGATGAGCCCCCTCGCTTCGGGCGCCCCGCCAAACTTCTCGCGGTACCGTGCGAGCATCCCCGCGTAGAACTCGCGGCGTTCAGTGGCCGAGGTCAGCGCAGCGCCTACCCGCTCCACGGCAGCCAGGAGGTCGGCGGCGGCCCGTTTGAACGCCTCGCGTGACTTCCGGTGGGCCTCATCGGTGTAGCCGAGTACGAGTTCGAGATAGGCGGCCGGCATTTCCCCGCCCGCGGAGTCCTTCAGGACGTCCACCTCCGTTACGCCGTGGTCAAGGTTTACGAACAGCTTGAAGGCGGCTTCAACCCGCTCAGCAGCCGCGCTCAAGGGTACCTCGTCGGGGGGATCGTCCATCATGTCGTCTTTCGCTTCAGGAGGGGCGCGGTGGGACCGCAGGGATGCGGGGGCGTTCCACAGAGACACGCTCCCGGCCGACCATGCCACCACGTCCGCCTACCTCGCCGGCTGTCGGCACCCCGTTCCCAGAGGTCGCGGTGCCAGCCACCCTCGTCAAACCCGACCCGCTTGTCCGGGCGCTTCGCGACGCCCTCAGAGGGAAGTCATTCGAGCACTACGGGCGACTCTGCGTCCATGACCCCTCACTCCCGACCGTCCAGGTCCACCGTGAGAATGTCCCCCGAGCCCTCCGGCTCGTCGATGCCACGGTGAAGGCCGCCCGGAAGCTCGGGTACGAGTTCAAGGTCCACGAGGCCTACCAGCAACGGTCGCTCCACCTCGTCGTCGAAGGAGAGCCCGTCCAGTTCGGGGTGTGGGAGAAGTCGCGACAGGAACGGATTCCCCCACCGAAAGGAGCTCCAAGATGGGACACCGGCCGCCTCGTCTACCATTCGACCGGACAGATCTCCCTCGGCCTCGGCCACAAGTACTCCGCCCCGTACCGGCGCCTCTTGGGCGACACCGCTCGGATCCGTGCCGAGGATCGCGTCGGCGAGTTCCTCGTCGGCGTCCATGCCGAGGCGTCCATGCAGCGGGCCGAACGGGAGAGGATCCATCAGGCCCAGCTCGAGCGGGAGCGGGAGGCCGAAGCCGTACGGGCACGAGAACGGGAGTGGGACATAGAGAAGGCACGCCGGGAGGCGCTCGTCGCCCAGGCCGATGCCCTCGCCACGTCCCGCCGTGTCTCCGCGTTCGTCGACGAGGTCGAGCATCGGGCCACCGTGGCCATCTTGTCGGACGAGGAGACCGAGGCCCTTTCTGGATGGGTCCAGTGGGCTCGAGAGCACGCCGGCCGGCTCGACCCGCTCGCCGACGGGCTCCCCCCGTGGCCGGCCCCCATACCGGTCGCGCCGGCTCCGTGGTGGTCGCGGTAACCCGTCTCAGCTGAGACGGGAGTCGCACCTACGACGGGGTGCTTGCGTGGCCTACCCGAACGAGACCCGCCACGCCCCGTCGTCCTCCCGCTCGGCCAGGATGGGGACGTCGAGGAACAGGCGGGTCACCTCGATGGCCGTCGCCGCGTGCCGGCTCAGCGGGCCCGTCCGGAACGACCCGCCGCCGGCGAGCGCGAACGGGACGACGAGTTGGTCGGCGAGGTGGTGCCCGACCGGGGCCCCGGCCTTGAGGTACCGGCGGGCCTCGGCGGCCACGTCGCGGGCGACCCCCTCGGCCGTCCGGCCGTACCGTCCGACGCCGGAGACGACCTCGACGCCATGCTCAGTCTCAATCTCGAGCAGGAGCACGTTGCCCGGCCCGCGCCCGTCCTTCTCTTCGACGACCTCGGCCTCCTCGTCTGCGAGGTCGACCTTCGTCTGGAGCTCGGCGAGTTCGCGCTCAGCGATGTGACGGGGGAGATTGGCGACGACGGCCACAGCGCGGCGGCCCACCGGTGCCCCCGCCTCCAGGAGGTCCACCGGGCGGAGCGCCGGGGCCGGGTCGACGTCGAGCGTGAAGAGGCCGCCACCGGCCGGGTAGAACCCCCGGCGTTCGAGTCGGGCCGAAAGCCCAGGCCCGAGCCGCCGGAGCGCCGGTAGGAGCGTTCGGCCGAGGAACTCGAACGTGGGCGCCGACGGGTTGTGGGTCCCGCCCTCGAGCGTGAGCCGCGACGGCCCGGCCGCTGTAAGAAGCGCCGGGAGCACGGCCTGGAGGACCAGGACGGCGCTCCCGGCCGAACCGACAGCGAACCGGTGGTCGCCCGGACGGACGGCCCGCGGCGAGAACCGGACGGCGTCGGACCCGAGTGCGGCCCCCTCGGCCTCGGCGTCCCCGACGGCGCACGCGGCACGGACGGCGGTGAGGTGCTGCCGGAGCAGGCCCGGGCGCTCGCGCCCAGCCCGGATCCTGGTGATCTCAAACGGACGCCCGGTCGCGAGCGAGAGGGCGAGCGCGGTCCGGAAGACTTGCCCGCCCCCCTCGCCCTGGGCGCCGTCGACGACGACGGAGGCGAGGGCCTCCCGCGCCGCCTTGCCGATCCGATCCGTCGTGGTGTCAGGGGTTTTCATGATCGTGTGGGGGCGCTCCACGGCGCCCGCTAGGCGGCGCCGCGGAGGCTCTTGTCGGAGTCCTTGATGACGAACCGTGCATCGAGCCGGGCGACGGTCCGGGCGAGCCCGGCCGTCTCGACCGACCGGACGACCTCGTCGAAGTCCTTGTACGCCGCCGGGGCCTCGTCGAGCGGGTACTGGCGGCAGTTTGTGAGGATGTCGCGCTCGGCGAACGACCGGTCGACCTCGGCCTGGTCGAGCGCGCGCATGGCGGCCCGGCGACCGAGCGCCCGGCCGGCCCCGTGGTTCACGCTGTACAGGCTCGCCTCGGCGCCCGGGAGCCCGACCATCACGGCCGAGCCGGCCTGGGGATTGCCCGGGAGCAGGATCGGATGGCCCGTGTCCGCGAACGGGGTCCCCGCGAGCGAGAAGTGACCGGCCGGGTATGCCCGCGTGGCTCCCTTCCGGTGGACCCACGACTTCTGTCCCCGGACAATCTCCTCGCGGGCGATGTTGTGGCTGACGAAGTAGACGAGTTCGCCGGTCGTCCCGGGAAGGACCTCCTGGAAGGCCTCGAGGACGAGCGCGTTGATGAGCATGTGGTTCACGGTCGCGAAGTTGGCCCCGAGCGCCATGTCGTCGAGGTAGTCCTCGGCCTCCGGGCTCCCGAGGGGGGCGTAGACGAGTTGGGGGTCGCCAGCCGGGAGCGGGATGCTCCAGTGAGCGAAGTGGTCCTGGAGCCGCTTGAATTGGAGGTTGGCGAGGTGGAACCCGAACCCCCGCGAACCGCAGTGCGTGAGGAACGCGACGTGGCCGTCGCGGAGCCCGAACGTGTCAGCCGTCTCCTGCTCGCCCGGGCCGACCCGGACAATCTCGGCCTCGCCGAAGTGGTTGCCACCCCCGTACGAGCCAAGCTGGCGGAGCTTCTCGCCGAGCTTCGGAAACCGCCCGGTCCGGGCGAGCAGGTCGAGCCGCTGCGCGAGGTCGCCGTGCGAGCCCAAGTGGCCCGTGTGCTGGGCATCCTCGCACCGCTCGGCCCAGTGGGCCGGCACGCCGAGCCGCTCGAGGACCGACTTCGACGCGCCGGCTACGACAGCGTGTCGGGCCGTCTCCTCGTCGAACGGGCGGGCCTTCGGGGCGTCGCGCTGGCCGCGCCCGGCCCCGGTCGGCGTCCGGGCCTCGATGGCGTCGATGAGGGCCCGGCGGATGCGGGAGTCCGCAATGGCCTCCTCGGGGACGTCGGTCTGGAGCAGGCTCATCGAGCACTTGATGTCGACCCCGACGGGCCCGGGATAGACGTGCGTCGGCGAGGCGAGGACGCACCCGACGGGGGCTCCGTAGCCGAGGTGGGCGTCAGGGTTGAGGACGAGGTCGGTGACGCCGGGGGCAGACCGGGCGTTGAGGGCCTGCTCGAGGCAGACGTCGTCGAACCCGTCGCGGATGGCGGCCGTCCCGAACACGCGGATCGGGGACTCCTTGGGGTTCCGGCTCGGGAGGATCGCCGTGGCCTCTCCGGTCGGGACGATGGTGGGGCGGGTGCTGGTTGTGGACGTGGTCATGGGATCGGTCTGGCGGAGGGGTCCGACGCCCGTGCGTGACGAGGGGTGGTGAGACGTTGCGCGGCAGGCGAACCTGCCGGCCCGGGGTTCGAACCCGGTGGCCTTGCGGCGTACCAGATGTAGTCTCACCCGCATTCACGCGGCGGGCGTCGGAGGTCGGTTACAGAGTGCTAAAGGGAAGGCGGACGAGGAGTGGCTACACATCGTGACAGGATGTAGTGCAGCCGGCATTCCGCCCCGGTCGTCGGTCGGTCAGAGCTCGACTCGCTCGACCTCGCGGACCCAGTGGTCGGGCCCGTCGCCGCCGCGCGCGAACGCGGCGACCGTGTCGAAGACGGCGTCGGAGAACCCGCCGACGTTGAGGATGTCGGGCCGGCTGGCCGCCTGGGTCGTCCGGTTCGGCTGGAGGTCGAGGCAGACGAGGCGGGCTTCGGGGTTCCGGGCCCGGAAGGCGGCCCACTCGTGCATGAGCGCCGTCGCGTCGGGCCGGCGGCTGATGCCGTCCCCGGGCCGGGCGTCGGCCCACGACTCGTTGTCGGAGACGAGGACGACGAGGCGGCCGCGGGCCCGCCGCCGGTTGAGTTCGCGGAGCGGGGCGCTACAGCTCGTCCCCCCTCCCCCGACGGCGGCGAGCCGATCGGCGTTCGTCGTGACCGTGTCCCGGGGGTCGAGCCGGACCGGGACGACCGTCTGCTCGAAGGGGAGCACCTCGGCCTCGGGGTTCCGGCGGAGGAACGCCGCGGCGATGAGGGCGGCGACATCGACGCACCGGACGGCCGAGGTGGCGCCGCGGCGGTACCCCGTGACCGGCGAGTGCATCGAGCCCGAGACGTCGGGGCAGACGAAGACGCCGCCGTCCACGGCCGGGACGTTCTCGGTCGCCGTCTCCATTGCGTCCTGGAGGGCCTCGCGGACCACGGCCGGGACGTCTGGCCCGGCCGTCCGGTGCGCGACGAGGAGCTGGTACGGGAAGGCCCGGGCGGCCCGGACGGCCGCGGGGTCGCGGAGCCGGTCCGCGACGGTCGCGGTGACGGCGGCGTCCTCGAAGACGCCGTGGCGGGCGAAGGTCCGGAGGTTCATGCGGGTGGCGTGCCACGGGGCGCGGAGGGCGACGGCAGTCCACGCGGCCCGGTCGAGCGGGAGCGCGGTGAGCATCTGGAAGGGGACGTCGGGGACGGGCCGCGAGCGGTCGGTCTTGTAGGCCTCGAACTCCCGGACGAGCGGGGGCAGGAGCGCGGCGTCGTGGGCGCGCCCGAGGAGGTACCCGTAGAGGGAGGCCCGCTCGGGCGAGCCCGGCCGGGGGTGGACCATCCGGACGACGTCGGCGAGCGACGGCTGGGCCCCCACGCTCGCCCGGAAGAGAGCCGCGTCCGAGCGGGCGGCAAGCCAGTCGAGGACGAGCCGCTTCGGGCGAGA
>JAYWIE010000635.1:0-6595 GCA_043789155.1 Rubricoccaceae bacterium
CCGATCTGCTTGTGGCGCGAGACGTCGAGCAGATCGGGGGAGAGCCTCACGGGCGGCGGAAAACGTGCATGCCCAAACTAACCGGGCTGGGCGACGGCCCCGCGTCACCGTCTGGGCTGTGCCATGTAACCGGAAGCGCCTGCGCCGTACTGCCGAGGGTCTGTTACGTTGCTGCCCCATGATCCGTCTCGCCATGCTCCGCCGCGACGTCACGCTGTTTGCTGTCCTCCTCCTGACCGGCTCGGCCTGCACTCCAGCCGCTCCGAACATCCTGAGCCTGACGCCGGACGGTGAGCCGCTGACCGCCTTCGGGACGGACGCCGCGCTCGCCGACTTTGGCCAGCGACTCGTCGCGTGGCAGCGGAAGGTTGAGGCTGAGCGGCCTCCGGCCGAGGAGATGGACCAGGTCGCATACACAGACATTTCCCCGGCTGCGCCGGAGCCCGTCGGCGAGTCCATCACGAACGTGCAGACGGCCGGCGTGGACGAGGGCGGCATCGTCAAGCGCCACGGCGATCACCTCGTGATCCTGCGCCGCGGCCGCCTCTTCACCGTCGATGTCGCGGGAGCGCCGCAGCCCGTCGACGCCATCGACGCCTACGCGCCGGGCGCAAACCCTGAGGGAGCGTGGTACGACGAGATGCTCATCTCTGGCGAGACGGTCGTCGTGATCGGCTACAGCTACGCCTCTGGAGTTGCCGGGTACAGTGACTCCGCCGGAAGCACCGAGATCAACCTGTTCCACCTCGCGGGCGACGGCCATCTGACGTACCAGAACACCTACCGCCTCCGCTCGACCGACTACTACTCGTCGCGCAACTACGCGTCGCGGCTCGTCGGCGGGAAGCTGGTGTTCTATACGCCGCTCGCGGTCTCGGCGGAGGCGCTGGCGAAGGGCATTGAGGCTGCTCTGCCGGCTCTGAGAGGCCGCGACGGCCGGTTCGTGCCCATCACGACTGCGACGCGCATCTACCGCCCTGCCCGCGCCCTCATTAATCCGACCGGGGTCGCGCTTCACACCGTGACGTCGTGCGCCATAGACCGCGGGACGCTGGACTGTGAGGCGACGGCCGTCGTGGGACCGTTCGGCCACACGTTCTACACGTCGGCCGAGGCCGTCTACGTCTGGCTCTCGGACTGGGCCGCCGATCCGGACGCCGCCGCGCCGTCTGTCCTGTACCGGATGCCGCTCGACGGCAGCGCCCCGCGCGCGCTCGGCGTCGCCGGTAGCCCGACGGACCAGTTCTCGTTCCTCGAGGCCGACGGCGCGCTCAACGTGCTCGTCGGGGCCGACGGCGGGGGGCAGTGGATGTGGGACGGCGAGCGCGACCGCGACGGCCTCGCGCTGCTGCACGTCCCGCTGACCGCCTTCGGCGACGGCCACGCCGACGCGCCGCCCGAGGCCTACCGTCCGCTCCCTGGCGCGGGTGATGGGTCGCTCACGAACCGCTTCGTCGGCGGGCACCTCCTGTACGGCCGCGACCGCTTCTGGGGCTACGGCCCGCGGTCCGGTGAGGCACCTGCGACGCAGACGGTCGTCGTGGACTGGCGGACCGGGGCCGTCGACTCGGTCGCGGTCCCGCACGGCGTCGAGCGGATCGAGGCGATGGGTCGCGACGCCGTCGTGGTCGGCTCGGGCGCGGACGGCCTGCACCTGACGTCGCTCAGCCTCGGGACGTCGCCGCGCGCGGTCGGGGCGTTCGTGATGCCGGGCGCGGCGCAGGGCGAGAGCCGCAGCCACGGCTTCTTCTACTGCCCGACCGACACGGCGACCGGGACGCTCGGCCTGCCCGTCCGCCGTGCCGGCGAGGGCCGCTACGCCTCGCTCGGCGAGGGCTCGGCGGCCGTCCTGTACGTCGGGAACCGCGGCGGCGCGCTGCGCCCGCTCGGCGAGCTCGCCGCCGACCCCGGCCGGAACAGCGGCGACGGCTGCCGGGCGTCGTGCGTGGACTGGTACGGCAACGCGCGGCCGCTCTTCCTCGGCCGGCGCGTGTTCGCGCTGATGGGCTACGAGCTCGTCGAGGGCGCGCTCCGCGGCGGCCGTCTGCGCGAGGTGCGCCGCGTGAGCTTCGCGCCGACGCCGCGCCAGGCTTCGCGGTGAGCCCGGGCGGCGAGTTCGGGCGGCGAGTTCGGGCGTCCGCGCCGGACGATCGTCATGTGTGCAGTTGAGTGTGCGCCCGGCCCGACGATACGTGCAGGAGCGTCCCTCCAGCCTCCGTCCCTGCACCCCGTGACCGACCCGTCTCGCCTCCTCGACCCCGCCCGGCTCGCGGCGCTGGACCGCACCGGCCTGCTGGACTCGCCCGCCGAGGCGACCTTCGACCGCGTCCGCGACCTCGTGTGCCACCTGCTCGGCGTGCCCGCGGCCACGGTGACGCTCGTCGCCGCGGAGCGGCAGGTCTACAAGAGCCACCGCGGCCTGCCCGAGCCGTGGGCCTCGCGCGGCCAGACCCCACTCTCGCACTCGCTCTGCCGGTTCGTCGTCGAGGACGGCGCGCCGCTGGCCGTCGCCGACATCCGCGCCGACGCGCGCCTCTGCGGAACCCTGGCCGGCCCGGACCTCGGCGTCGTCGGCTACCTCGGGGTCCCGCTGCGGACGCCCGACGGGCACGTCCTCGGGACGCTCTGCGCCGTCGCGACCGCGCCGCGCGCGTGGACGCCCGCCGACGCCGCGACGATGACCGGGCTCGCCGGCATCGTCGAGACCGAGATCGCGCTGCGCGAGGCGGTCGCCGCGCGCGACCGCCTCGCCACCACGCTCCGCGGCCGCGAGGCGCAGTTCCGCGAGATGACCGAGGCCGCGCCCCAGCTCGTCTGGACGGCCGACGCCGCCGGGGCCGTCACCTACGTCAACGCGCGCTGGACGGCCTTCACCGGGACCGGCGCAGGCGGCTGGGCCGAGGCGATCCACCCCGACGACCGCGAGGCCACGCGGGCGCTCTGGGCCGAGGCCCTCGCGGGCGGCCAGCCCTTCGAGGCCGAGTGCCGCTTCCGCCACGCCGAGAGCGGCCTCTTCCGCTGGTTCATCACCCGCGCCGAGCCGCTCCACGAGGCCGGCGCGGCCGCCCGCTGGTTCGGCTCGTGCACGGACATCCACGATCTCCGCGTGGCGCAGCGCGGCTTCCGCGACCGCAGCGAGCGCCTGCGGCTGGTGCAGGTCGCCACGCGCGACATCGTCTGGGACCTCGACATCCGCGACAACGCGATCGAGTGGAGCGCGGCCGGCGTGCACTGCCTCGGCTGGGGCGACCTCGGCTCCGTCACGGACGTCGCGTGGTGGACCGAGCGCGTCCATCCCGAGGACCGCGCGCGCGTCGAGCACTCGTTCCACGTCTTCGTCGGCGGCAGCGCCGGCGACGCCTGGCGCGAGGCCTACCGCTTCGAGCGCGCCGACGGCACCTACGCCTTCATCCTCGACAGCGGCACGCTCGTCCGCGACGCCGACGGCGCGCCCACGCGCGCGGTCGGGTGCATGGCGGACCTGAGCGAGCGCAAGACGCTCGAGGACGAGCTCGTCGTCGCACGCGAGACCGCCGAGGCCGCGTCGCGCCTCAAGAGCACGCTGCTGGCCAACATGAGCCACGAGATCCGGACGCCGCTCACGGCCATCCTGGGCTACGCCGAGCTGCTCTCCGCGCTCGTCCCCGAGAACCTGATGCCGTACACGGACACCATCCAGCGCGGCGGCGAGCGCCTGCTCGAGACGCTCAACTCGGTCCTCGACCTCGCCCAGATCGAGAGCGGCCAGTACCGCATCGCCCTCGCCCCGCTGGACCTCCGCGACGAGGCCCGCGCCACATGCGCCGCCCTACAGCCCCTCGCCGACGCGCGCGGGCTCGCGCTGCGCGCCGAGGGCACGGCCGCGCTCGCCCTCGCCGACCGCCCCGCCGTCGGGCGCGTCCTGACCAACCTCGTCGGCAACGCCATCAAGTTCACGGCTCGCGGCCACGTCGTGCTGCGCGTCGGCGTCGAGGACGGGCAGGCCGTGCTGCGCGTCTCGGACACCGGCCCGGGCATCTCGGCCGTCTTCCTGCCGCACCTCTTCGCCGAGTTCAAGCAGGAGTCCGAGGGCCACACGCGCACGCACGAGGGCAACGGCCTCGGGCTCGCCATAACGCGCCGCCTCGTCGAGATGATGGGCGGCACGATCGCGGCCGCGAGCGAGCCCGGCCGCGGGAGCACCTTCACCGTCCGCCTGCCGCTCGCCGACGTGGTGCCCGCGCGCGCCGCGCCGGTGGGACCGGCAGGATTTGAACCTGCAACCGTCGTGTTATGAACGTCTTGGTGGTTATGTTAAAAGAAATCTGCGACGTAACCGGATCATGAGCAATCCATCCAATAGAGCGTGCCGGCTGTGTGCAGCCAGAATCCCTACACGGGTCTGGATAGACGGCAGGGAGCGCAACCTGAGCAGCCGGCGTTACTGTCTCGACTGTTCACCTTTCGGCGGGCACAACACCCGGCCAAAGGAACGGATTGGAGCTCCCGTTGCCCGTCCCATCGTGTCTGGCAAACGCGCTCCGTTCTCGGAGTGGAGTGAGGATGCGAAGGAAAGAAACAGAGCCTGGCAGTTCCACCGGCGTCGGCAGCGGATGGAGCAGCTTGTCGCTGTCGCAGGCGGAGCGTGCAGGGTGTGCGGCTACTCAGCATCGCTCCGCGCGCTCACGTTTCACCATCGGGACCCATCCCAGAAGTCGTTCGGGCTCAACACCCGACTCCTTGCGGTCTTTTCGGGGGACGAAATAACGCAGGAGGCATCCAAGTGTGATCTTTTGTGTGCGAATTGTCACATGGAGCTGGAGGATGCGCGGTACGTGTCGAGATACGCTACATACTTCAGCAAAGGTGGGCCTGGCAGGATTTGAACCTGCGATCGTCCGGTTATGAGCCGGCTGCATTCAACCGCTATGCTACAGGCCCGAGCACTCCAGTAAGCTAAGTCCAGCTCTCCTGAGATGAGCGAATTCAGGTGGTCGGAGGCCCCTGTGCTCCGGTCCTGGAGCGGAGCGGGTAAGCTAGCGCCGGCCTCGCCCGTCGGCGTTGGGAGGCGGCGTGTGTCCAAAGTGTGACGAATGAGGGCGAAGGCTTCAAGAAGTGAGGCCAGACCGTGGAAACGGGCTCTGGATGTCGGTACGTTGGCGCTACGACCTCACCCGCACCCCGTGGAGCGCATCGACGCCACCGACGTCCAGATCCTGACGCTGCTCCAAGCCGACGGCCGCGTCAAGCGCAAGGACATCGCCGAGGCCGTCGGCCTCTCGCTGCCCTCCGTCTCGGACCGCATGCGCAAGCTCGAGGAGCGCGGCGTCGTCACCGGCTACCACGCCGTGCTCGACGCCAAGCGCCTCCACCGCGACATCACCGCCTTCGTCGCCGTGACGTCGGACGGCTCCGACCACTACGCCGAGTTCGTCAGCGCCGTGTGCGCGATGGACGAGGTGCTCGAGCTGCACGCCGTCACCGGCGACGGCTCGCACATGCTCAAGGTGCGCGTCCGCAACACGACGGCCCTCGAGGCGCTGCTCGGCCGGCTCCAGGCCATCCGCGGCGTCCGCGGCACGCGCACGAGCCTCGTCCTCTCGACCCAGAAGGAGACCCGCGCGCTCGCCACCGAGCCGATGGCCCTCGCCGACATCTGACGCCGCCGCGCCAGTGGCCAGGGTCGGCTTCGCCGAGCCAGTGGCCAGTAGCACCCTGCATTTCCCACTGGCCACTGGCCACTCCACGAATAGAACTCATGCTCGCCCCGCCCCCCCGCGCCGCCCGCCGCGACGTCCGCGCCCTCTTCGGGCAGAACGCCTTCGGGCTCGACGAGATGAAGGCGCGCCTGCCCAAGGCCGTCGTCAAGCGCCTGCTCGCGACCGTCGACCACGGCGCGCCCTTCGACGACTCGCTCGCCGACGCCGTCGCGCTCGCGATGAAGGAGTGGGCCGTCGAGAAGGGCGCGACCCACTACACGCACTGGTTCCAGCCGCTCACCGGCCGCACGGCCGAGAAGCACGACGCCTTCATGACGCCCTCGGCCGGCGGCGGGGCCGTGGCCGAGTTCTCGGGCAAGACGCTCATCCAGGGCGAGCCCGACGCGTCCAGCTTCCCCGGCGGCGGCCTCCGGGCGACCTTCGAGGCGCGCGGCTACACCGCCTACGACCCGACCTCGCCCGCGTTCATCGTCGAGCACAACGGTGTCGCGACGCTCTGCATCCCGACGGCCTTCGCGTCGTGGACCGGCGAGGCGCTCGACCACAAGATCCCGCTGCTGCGCTCGATGGAGGCGCTCAACGCGCAGGCCCGCCGCGCGCTCGCGCTGCTCGGCCAGCCCGCCGAGCGCGTCGCGGCGACGTGCGGCTCCGAGCAGGAGTTCTTCCTCGTCGACGCCGCCTACTTCGAGGCCCGGCCGGACCTCGCCCTCGCCGGGCGGACGCTGCTCGGCGCGCCGCCGCCGCGCGGCCAGGAGATGGACGACCACTACTTCGGCTCCATCCCGGACCGCGTCATGGCGTTCATGAACGCCGTCGAGGAGGAGCTCTACGCCCTCGGCGTGCCCATCGCGACGCGCCACAACGAGGTCGCGCCGGGCCAGTACGAGTTCGCGCCC
>JAYWIE010000636.1:0-6593 GCA_043789155.1 Rubricoccaceae bacterium
CCGGAGCATGCGGCCGTTGTCAACGACGCGGGGAAACGCGCGCTCAAGGGCCCGGCCGGACCGGTCGTCGTCGCGAGCCGCGAGCGCGGCAAGGAGGACAGCCGGGGCGTCCTTCATGTGGGCGTGGGCCCGGGCGTAGACGGCCGTCCGGGCCACGAAGTCAGGGTCGACCCGGCCGGCGAGCGCGAGGACGTCGGCGAGTTGGTCCCCGGCGTCCGCGTAGAACGTCGCGTTGAAGCATCCGGTCGCCGCGTACTGGGCGAGCGCCTGCTCCGGACCGAGCGCGTAGGCCGGTGCGCCCTCGTGGTTGAGCGCGTCGGCGAGGGGGAGGCGGGGGCCACGAAAGGCGCGGAAGAGGGAGGTGCTGGCCACCGGAGTGGGGGTCGGGTACACCCTCTCCCTTGTCAACCGACGTGCCAACGCGCCCTGTGGGGAGGCACGGCCGACTGCAAACCGTTGCAGAAGAATCGGATCCATATTTTTCGGCCTGCCTCGTACGGCCTCGCGCCACTTGGCCACTAGTCCCATTCGCGATTCTCTGCGATCAGACTCTATCTTGACGTATCACCCTTCCCCCGGCCATATGAGCCGCAAGCCGTTCGTGACCATTGGGCTCCTCGGACCCGCGCTCGATGGGGAGGCCGGCCCCGAGCGGTGGGAACGGTGGCGCCCGACCGTTGCGCTCTGCCAGCACGAGGACCTCGTGGTAGACCGGCTTGAGCTCCTCTACCAGCCCGAGTTCGAGCGGGTCGCTGCCCGCGTCGTCGCCGACCTCGCCTCGTGCTCGCCAGAGACCGAGGTCCGTCTCCACGAGGTCCCCTTCGACGACCCGTGGGACTTCGAGGAGGTCTACGGCCGGCTCCTCGACTTCGCGAAAGGGTATCCGTTCGACGTCGACGCCGAGGACTACGGGGCCCACATCACGACGGGGACCCACGTCGCTCAGATCAGCCTGTTCCTCCTCACCGAGGCCCGGTACCTCCCCGGCGTCCTCGTCCAGACGTCCCCGCCGCGGCGGCGCGACCGGTCCGGGCCGGGCTCGTTCCGACTCATCGACCTCGACCTCTCGCGGTACGACCTCCTCGCCTCCCGGTTCGAGCAGGAGCGGACGGAGGGAATCGCCGCGCTGAAGTCGGGGATCGCCACCCGTAACGAGGCCTTCAACGGGGTCATCGAGCGGGTCGGCCGGGTCGCCCTCGCCACGCGGGCACCGGTCCTGCTTACAGGCCCGACGGGCGCAGGGAAGAGCCAGCTCGCCCGGCGGATCTACGAGCTCAAGCGGGCCCGGCGTCTCGTGACCGGTCCGTTCGTCGAGGTCAACTGCGCGACGCTCCGGGGCGACGGGGCCGCCTCGGCCCTGTTCGGCCACGAGCGAGGCGCATTCACGGGGGCCGTCCAAGCCCGGCGTGGGCTCCTGCGTGCGGCTGACGGCGGCGTCCTCTTCCTCGACGAGGTCGGCGAGCTCGGGCCTGACGAGCAGGCCATGCTCCTCCGCGCCGTCGAGGAGCGGCGGTTCCTCCCCGTTGGGGCCGACCGGGAGGCCGAGAGCGACTTCCAGCTCATCTGCGGGACAAACCGGGATCTCCGGGCCGACGTGGCTGCCGGGCGTTTCCGGGAGGACCTTCTCGCCCGACTCGACCTCTGGACATTCCGGCTCCCCGGACTCGCTGAGCGGCGTGAGGACGTCGAGCCCAACCTCGACTACGAGCTCGAGGCGTTCGCGGCCCGGGCCGGCCAGAAGGTCACGTTCAGCCGGGAGGCCCGGGCCGCGTTCCTCGCCTTCGCGACGGGCGAGACAGCCGCGTGGCGGGCCAACTTCCGGGACCTCAACGCGGCCGTAACCCGGATGGCCACGTTGGCCCCCGGCGGGCGGATCACGAGGGACGTCGTTGACGAGGAAGTCGGCCGGCTCCGGGCCACGTGGGACGGGTTGGGCGGCGCGGGCGGCACCACCGTGGGGAATGACGGGCTCGAGGCCCTCCTCGGCGCGGAGGCCGTGGCCGAGATCGACCTGTTTGACCGGGTTCAACTCACCGAGGTCGTTCGCGTGTGCCGGCAGACTGCTACCCTCTCAGAGGCCGGGCGCGTCCTGTTCGCGGCCTCGTTGTCGAGGCGCCAAAGCCGAAACGACGCCGACCGGCTCCGGAAGTATCTCGCCCGGTTCGAGCTTGACTGGGAGCGGGTCCGAACCCCCTCGTAACCTGCTGTACGGCTGATAGCTCACCGAGAGGCCTGCGAATCGCCCCTCGTTGTGAACGCCGCTACTGAGAAAGGTTGGGGATCCGCACAGTGTCCCGATAACGACTACACCTGAACCTAGTTGTTGGCCTTTCTGGGAACGTATGCAAAGCCGGTACTGAGTGCGTCCTGATAGGCCGCTAGAAACTGCCCCTCTTCACTTTCCGCGGAGTGTAACAGGGCAGCGGCCTCAACTACCTCTGCTTGGAATTCTACGTCCTCGAGCCTCTCCGGACCGAGGGCCACGATTCTCCTGAGCGCCCTTAGAGTTTGGAGGCGTTCGAGGCGCTCTTCGCAAAGTTCGTCGCGGTTGAGACCTAGGGCTTCTACGGTGGCTTGCCCCCTCGGACTAGATCCATGCCCAACTTCGGCACGGAACCCTATGTGGTCCCTTGGATCGTCCTCATCCGGTTTGATGAACATGGGCTCCTCCAAGCTTATGTCATCGTCATGCCGGTGTGCACGGAGCGCTGGATCTCTTAGCGGGAACAGGTTGCCCTTGTTCCTCTGGTTACAGGGGCCACACGCCAAGAACAGGTTCGACCAATCATACGCGAGCCAATAATAACCCGGCTTCACCAAGGGCTCTCCTGGTGCCTGCTTACTCCCGCTCTTGGGTCGAAAATGCTCGACGTCCCCCTCCATACCAACCTTCCTCTCACAGAAACAGCATTTTTTATGCTGAATAGATACAAGTCTCTTTTTTACTGAATTATTTGCATATACATTGCTTCTGAATTTAAAATCCAGTAGACCTTGGTCAATATCATCCTCATGGCTCTTCCTGCAGATCTTCCCACGCGTCTCCAGCACGTCTGGGCAATCCTCAGGTCGGTCAATATATACCATGGGTATATGTCGGTTAACGTTCTAGGATCGCTGCCGCCCTCCGAATTACCTCCATCGCTTCGACATCCTCGCTGGTCTCCCCCGTTGGGAGTTCGCTGATCTTGTCATTGATAGCTCGGATCCGCTCTTCATCGCCAGGCGTGAGGGTTGGCTGAGAGAGGATTTTGCGGCGCTCAACTATTAGGTGCTCTAGTTCCTTGGGCCTGGCCGTCGGAAGCCCAAACAAGCTCGTGAGGACCTGGTCGACTCGCCAGTTAGATATTGTCTTAGGATCGCTTTCGATCACCACATAGTCGTCACCTTGATCATTCACCTTACGTCTCAACACTACGATGTTAGCCAGACGAGCCGACTGGACTACCAGAGGACTATGCGCAGTCACAACAAATTGAACTCTGGGAAAATGCTTCGTCAGATACTCCATTATAGATCTTTCCCATATCGGATGCAGGTGAAGGTCGACTTCGTCCACCAGTACAGCCGCAGGCTCGGAAATAGGGTCCTCACTATTCGGGTAAGCGTCGAACATTCTGGAGGCTAGATCGACGACCCACGCCACCATAGTCCTGTACCCAAGACCGAGGCCATCAAACGGGACCCACCCGTATGGCGTGTGGAAGTCGGTTCTAGAATACTTCCTCCCTTCTGACGGGGGGGTCACCCTTAAGTCATCGACATCCGGGAGTAGTCCTCCATCTGTGGTGTCACCGACTAGCATGACCCTCACCTTATCGAACTGGCGTCTGGACCATTCCTGTACCGGGCCCGTCTGTTTCGACGAGTAGTCCAATTGGAGTAACCACTCTTCAGGATTCAAGAGCTTGACCTCCTCGCTGAACAGGCCTGCCGTCGGGCCAGGCCTCTCTTGGTCTCCTAAACGCGGCTCTCCAACGACTCGGATGGCACCGTACCCGAAACATGGGAGCGGCTTGCCGTTCCCAGCGAGGTCGCTGTCCGCCGAGCCCAGGCCGTCCCCTGTCACGGTGAGATGACCTGGGACCTCGCTGTCCTCTAAGCTCTCGTAGCCTGAGGTCAGTTTCCAGTTTCGCCCACCCAAGTTCAAACTGTCCTGGTACCAACCTTTCACCAAGCTATATAGCCTGTCGTCTGAACTCGACGTCTTAAATATCACAGGGGCCAGTTCGACGTCCTCTCCTTCAGAACCCTCACTCACGTCACTTGCCGGAACCGTTTCCCATGCGAGTTCCATGCTTGCCAGACACTGTAGAAGGGTCGTCTTCCCCGTCCCATTCTCCCCAAGGATCACCGTCCATGGCGCATGGTGCCCCTCCGAGTCACAGAGGTCTAAACTCTGTTCCGGTCCGAAACAGCGGACGTTTTCGACGGAGAGGGATGTGAAGTACGTTGGTCCTCCAGCCTCGTGAGCCCGGGTACCACTGGTCTGATCAGATTGGCCGCTCGACATGACAGTTTACCAAGTAGCGTGCTCCTCGCCTGAATGTAACTCCCGCCCATAGCCGTCAGAGCACGCTGATTGCGTCCTCTCCAACAGGGGGGTGGCACGGCCTCACTTCCGCTAATTTGCTCACTCCCCACAGCCCTCATCCCATGCAGATCGACCCCTCCGCCCCCCTCACCGCCCCGTCGAAGGACACAACGGGCGACGGCCACCACGTGCCCTTGAGCACGTTGGCTCTGGCTCATCCGGCCCTTCAGCGGCTTCAGAAGAGGCTCGCCGAGGGCACGGACGCCGGCGACGCCGTGACTGCGTACAGCAGGATGCACCACAGGCACAACCGCTCGTGAACGCTATCCAGACTGGTCCCCCCGTCTTCACATCGTTCTTGGTCAAGATCGCGTCGCGTTGCAATTTGGCATGCGACTACTGTTACATGTACACGCACGCCGACCAGAGTTGGCGCGCGCAGCCGCCCGTCTTGTCGGAACGGAACCGGGACCTCTTCGCCCGACGTGTCGCCGAGTATGCCGGTGAGCACGGCCTAGATGAGGTCCTCGTGGTCTTTCACGGAGGAGAACCCCTTCTCGCTGGAGTCAGCGTCATCAGGGAGGCGGCCCGCTCAGTCGAAGCTGCCCTCCCCCCCTCCACACGCGCCTCGTTCTCCCTACAGACGAACGGGCTCCTTCTGACGGAGGATGTCCTCCGGGAGCTGAACGAGGATGGGATCGCCGTGTCGCTCAGCATCGACGGCCCAGCCCACGCCAGCGACCTCCACCGACTCGACCTCAAGGGACGGTCCAGTTTCGCCCGGACCTCGGCCGCCCTCGAGCGGCTCCGAGAGTTCCCCGACATTTTTGCGGGGGTCATCGCGGTCGTTGATCCCCGGATCCCCCCCCTCGACCTCTTCGAGTTTTTCGGGCCTCTCGGGCTTCCAGCGCTCGACTTCCTCCTCCCCGACGCGAACCACGACGTGCAGCCCCCCGGGCGTGCGGGGGCCCCGGACCTCTACGTCGACTGGCTCCTCGAGGCGTTCGACCTCTGGTTCGACCGGTACGCCGACACCCCCGTCCGAACTTTCGATGCCGTCCTCGCCGCCGTCGCAGGCCACTCCTCAGGGACGGACGCGTTCGGGTTCGGCGACGTCAGCGTGCTCAGCATAGAGACGGACGGAACGTACCACGACCTCGACGTCCTTAAGATCACCGAGGAGGGCCGCACGGCCCTCCAACTCTCGCTGGAGAACGACCGGATAGGGAGTGCCGCCCTCGCCCCACAGATCCAGTTTCACCGCCGGCTTCTCACCCCAGAGGGGCTGTCAGACGTGTGCCGGTCGTGCCCTGTCGTTGCGGTATGTGGGGGCGGGGCCGTACCCCACCGGTTCTCCTCGGGGACGTTCGAGAACCCCTCCGTTTACTGCCGGGAGCTCCGCGCGCTCATCGAGCACGCGACGCGCCGGCTCCACGAGGCCGTCGCGCTCGAGGGGGCGGGGCTGGCCACTACCCACTGATAGAAATGGACCTCCCCCTGTTCGAGTCGGCCACCACGTCCGGCACCGCAGTGCGTGAGCTGGTCGAGGCTTGGACGGCCACGTCGCGTGAGGACCTCGAGGCCGCCCTGGCGATCGCGTCGGAGATGGCCCCCTCGGTCGGTCCCGACGCGGAGGCGCTCCAGTCGCTCCCCGCCGACGTCTTCGACCGGCTCTCGCGCCAACCCTCCGTCGTCTTCTGGTCCACGGTGACTCTCCGTTCTGCCCTCGGGGTCCCGTCGACGTCCGTAGACGGTCGGGTGATTGCGCCGGATCCTGGGCACGTCTCCGTCATCCTGGACCAGACCGACGAGTTGACTCGGGACGCCCTCCGGGTCCACCGACCGGACCCGTGGCTGCGGCTCCCGTTCGACGACGGGATCCTGTACGAGGAGGGGCCCGTCGTTCAGGAAGGGGCGGCCGCCCTTGAGGAGGCCCTCGCGATCGTTCGCCGGTGGGATCCCGCGCTCGAGGCCGAGCTCCGCACGACCTGCTCGGAGGTCCAGTTCATCCAAGACGCCGCGGCACCGGACCGCATCGTCTCGTTCAGCGACGATGTGG
>JAYWIE010000637.1:0-1886 GCA_043789155.1 Rubricoccaceae bacterium
CCGTAGAAGTACTTCGACGCGACGACGTTGACGGCGAGCGGGGACCACGCCTCGGGGAACTCGACGCCGAGCTGCTCGAAGATGGCCTCGCCGGCGAAGTTGCGGATCGCGGCGTCGCGGGTCGCCCAGCTCACGCTGTCGAAGGGGTCCTGACCGGCAGTCGAGAACACGCGGGGGAAGCGGAGGCCGGACGCGGGGTCGGCGGCCGAGGCCTTGGCACTGGCCATGGCGCAGGGGGGACTGGGGGGGAGCAGAAGCGGCGGGCTGCGGGGGATCAGCGGGCCGTGCGGATGTCCGCGCCGGGTAGGCAGCCGGCGGCGGTGACCGGGGTCACCGAGGCGTGCGCTCCGGGAGCGCAGGGCCTGTCGCGGCGGGCGGCGTGGGGAGCCCCATGATCGGGGCCACGGCCGAGTGTCGCAAGGGGCATCCGTCCACGTGTTGTCCACACGGTGGAGGGCGGCCGGACCCGTGGGCGCGCGCGCCGGGCGTCTACGGCAGAACCGCGCCGCCTGCCCGGCCAGGGCGTCCGTTATGCAGGCTGGACGTCGTGGCCGTCCCCGCGGAACGGGCCGCGGACAGGCGCAGTGCACACGCAGGGCCCGGCGGCGCTGTCCACGTTTAACAGAATAACGGACGCCCGGGCGTCGTGCGCCGGGCGTCCGTTATGCAGGAAGGCGAGAGCCGGAGGCCCCGCCGTCTAGAAGTCGTCGTCGTCGCCGAGGCCGCCGAGGCCCAGGTCGTCCTCGGCGTCGTCGAGGCCGCCGAGGCCCTTCGTGAGGTCGAGGTCGAGGTCGGACGTGTCGAGGTCCGCGTCGTCGATCTCGGCGTCGTCCGCGTCGAGGTCGTCGTCGTCGAAGTCAGGCAGCGAGGGATCCATGGCCGGCGTCAGGAGAGTGGGGTGTGCGCCGAAGATCGGCGCGCGTCCGGGCCGGAATCAAGAGCAAAGACGCGCCGCAGCGGCCCCGCGGCGTGAATCGGCGGCGAACCGCCGGGGCCGCCGGGGCCCGCCGCCGGGGTCGGGCCGTACCTTGCGGCCTCCGATCCAGCACGCTCATGTTCGACGACCGCAGCGCGTACCCGCACCCCGACGAGTTCAAGGTGATGCGCCCCGAGTACTCCGACCCCGAGGACGAGGGCGACGACGTCATCGCCATCATCAACATCCCGCCGTTCCGCGTCGTCGGCTACTCGGCCACGCGCCCCGGCGCGCGCCGCGCGGCCCTCTACGACGCCGCGAAGACGTACCGCACCTACCACCCGAGCTACCGCATCGAGAGCCCGTTCCCGGACGAGTTCGAGGACGCCAACGGCACCACGTGGGCGCGCGTGCGCGCGAGCCAGCGCGACGCGCTCGGCGACTACACGTTCGAGGACGCCGACGGCGAGGACTCGGCCGACATCGCGCAGATGCTCCAGTGGGACGTCCGCCCGGTGCCCGTCTACGAGGACGAGGAGCCGGAGACCGACGCCTGAGAAACTGTTTGGCGAACACAACCCCTCCCCCTGGGGAGGTGCCCGCCCTGCGGGCGGAGGGGGTTTTGGAGGTTCGAGCGCCGCGGACACCCCCCCAGTCGCTACGCGACAGCCCCCAGGTCCGGTCCGGGTGTCCCGGCGGGTTTACCCGGCGAGGGGGGGCGGTTCTGGAAGATGCTCGCCTCGCCAAACAGTTTCTGAGAGGCCAATGGGGCAGGGCCAGGTGGTCCGTGCCAGACTCCCTGAAACGCCGCGCCCCGACCGAGGCGCGGCGTTTCTGTTGCCGTTCACCCGACCCGACTCCGCCATGACCCGCGTCTCGCTCGCCTGCCTCGCCCTCCTGCTCGCCGCGCCGGGCTGCACTCCGCTCGTCGCGACCGCTGCCGGCACGCCCGGCGGGCAGGCCGCCGTCG
>JAYWIE010000638.1:0-1883 GCA_043789155.1 Rubricoccaceae bacterium
CAGGCCCGGCCACCGCGCACCCGCCTCGCGGACGAGGTCGACGCCCGAGCCGCCCGGCAGCCGGTAGTCGGTCAGGATGAGATCGCAGCCGGGCGCGCCCGGCGGCCCGAGGTCGTCGAGCGCCTCCTCGATGCTCGACGCCGTGCCGTGCAGCACGAGGTCCGGCTCGGCCGCGATCACGTCGGCGTAGACATCGCGCATCACGGGGTGGTCTTCGACCACGAAGATGGCAAATGGCACGTCGGCGGAGGTTGGGCGAGCGCTATGAACGCCGCCGGGCGCGCCGTCTCTCCTAGGGCGAATCCGGAGCCGGCCGGCCGGCCGGGACCGAGAGCGTGACGCGCGTGCCCGCACCCGGGGCCGAGTCGACGGCGAAACGGCCGCCGGCGAACGTGAGCCGCTCGCGGACGCTGAAGAGCCCGAACCCGCCCGGGTGGCCCGCGGAGGCGGCTTCGGAGACGAAGCCCGCGCCGTCGTCCTCGACGCAGACGTCCGTCAGGCCGTCCGCGGCCGTGCGCGCGATGAGGCGGGCCGTAGCCGCGCCGGCGTGCTTGACGACGTTGAACAAGATCTCGCGCAGGGACTGGTAGAGCAGGATGCGCATGGCGGCGTCGGCGACCTCGGGCTCGCCCTCGACCGTCACCTCGACCGCGAGGCCGTGGCGCTCGCGGGCCTCGGCCGCCGTCCACTCGAGGATCTCGGCGAGGCGCTCGGCGCGGAGCACGGCCGGGCTGAGGTCGGTGGCGAGCGAGCGGGCGGTCGCGATGGCGATGTCGAGAATGGCCATGCCGCGCGTGGCGCGCTCCGTCGCCTCGGCCGGGTGGCGGGCGGCCATCGAGAGCAGCATCGAGAGGCCGTAGAGCTGCTGCTGGAGGTCGTCGTGGAGCACGTGCGCGATGCGCTCCCGCTCGTTCAGCTCGGCGACGGCGAGCTGCGCCGAGAGCGCGCGGACCTGCTGCGTCCGCTCGGCGACGCGCTGCTCGAGCGTCGCGTTGAGCTGCCGGATCTCGGCCTCGGCCGCGCGCCGCGCCGTGACGTCCGTGAACACGGCGACGAAGCGGCGCTGCTCGGGCGCGTCCACGGGCACCGCGTAGACGTCGAAGGAGCGGCCGAGCTCGGCGACGTCGTTCTCGAACCGCAGCGACTCGCGGCCGAGCGCGACGCGCGCGAAGAACGCGATCCAGTGCGACTCAAAGTCGGGGAGCATCTCGCGAACTGTCGTGCCGGTGGCTGGCAGGGGCATGCCCGAGACGCGCTCGAACGACGGGTTGACGTCGAGAAAGCGGACGTCCATGCCCGCGCCCGCGTCGTCGACGATCAGCTCGCAGAGCGCGAAGCCCTCGTCGATGGCCTCGAAGAGCGTCCGGTAGCGCTCCTCGCGCTCGGCGAGCGCCGCCTCCGTGCGCGCCTTGTCCGCCTCGGCGAGCGCCCGCTCGGCGACGTCCTCGGCGAGCGCGACCTCGGCCGCCGGCCACGGCCGCGGCGCGGTGTGGTGGACCGCGAACAGGTCGGTGACGGTGCCCTCGCGCGCGAGCGGCGTCACAAGCACGGCCCGGCAGCCGTAGGCGGCGAGGGCCTCGCGCTCGGGCGGCGTCATGCGCGGGTCGGCGTCGGCGTCCTCGCTCACGAACGTGCGCCCGGCGCGGAGCACGGCCGCGACGGTCGGGCAGAGGGCGAAAAAGTCCACGTCGGCCGCGGGCGGCGCGGGCTCGCCGCTGCGCGTGAACTCGTGGCGGATGACGGCGCGGCCGTCGGCGGTGACGCTCGTGAAGCGGACGCGCGACGCGCCGAAGAAGCCGGCGGTGTGGCGCGCCGCCTCGGCCTCGACCGCGTCGGGGTCCGAGAGCAGGCGCAGGCTGTCGGCGAACGCGGCGCGGAAGGTG
>JAYWIE010000639.1:0-6565 GCA_043789155.1 Rubricoccaceae bacterium
TCGTACGGCACCGCGTGGGTGGGCTCGCTGTGGATCCTCTGGCTGAGCATCGGCGGCCACGTGCGCGCGCTGCCGGACGGTGGCTCGGCGCTGGACCAGGTGACGCGCCCGATCGTGCTGACGCAGATCCTGTTCTCGTTCTACAACTTCCTGACATCAGTTTTCTACGTCGCAGATCTATACGGCTATTATTATTTCAAGCATACCGGATTGGCGCAGGTAGACATGCAGGCGGTCGCGGTCGCGGCGGAGGCGCAGCGCTACTACGTCCTCGCCCACGCGGGCATCGCGGCGGGCATGCTTCTTCTGATGCGATACCCCGACCGGGGCGAATGGGCAGTCCGGCCTCTGAAGGACCCCGCGCGTGCCGCGCTCATCCTCTCGGTTGTCGGGCTCCTGCTCGGGAAGGCGCTGGGCGCGCAGAACCAGTTCGGCATCCGGATCGGGCAGATCGGGCTCGTCGCGTCTGTGCTTGCGCTCGCACTCGCTCTACCGAACCGCAAGATCGGGACGCTGCTGCTCGGCCTCGCGCTCTTCGGCGTCAACCTCAGCTCTGCGTTTCTCAGCGGCTGGAAGGAGGAAGTCCTGGTGATGGTGATCCTGCTGGCCGTGTTCGTGTACCCGTACGCCCGCAAGACCGTCCTCGTCGGAGCGCCGATCGCGCTGGTCTTTCTGCTCGCGGTTCTGCCGACCTATGCCGCCATCTTCCGGGGCCTTAGCTGGAGCGGCGAGGCGAGCGCCAACGACGCTGCCGCCGTGGCTGTCAGCGAAATCCAGAGCGGGCGGACCGATCTCGCGGATACGAACTGGGAGTTCCTGACAGGTCGCATCTCCGAGATCGGCCTGTTCACGGGCTACATCGATTCGTTCAAGGGGGTGAACGGTTCCTATGGAAACGCCTTCTACGGAACCCGAATCGTCGCACAGTCGGTTACGAGCCTCGTTCCGCGCATGTTCTGGGCGTCCAAGCCCATCACCGAAACGATCGTGATGGAGCGCGTCTACGAGTCGGGAATCGTGGACCGCGCGTCCAACGTGTCGGCCAAGCCACAGTATGTCGTCGACGGCTACCTCTCGGGTGGGGCGTGGGGCGTGCTGCTGGCCGGGCTCGCGTTCGGGCTGCTCGCGTCGCTGGCCTCGCGCGCGAGCGAGCGGTGGTTCGGCGGCTACTTCTGGGGCTCGGGCCTGGTCTACACGGCCATGTTCACCGCCTTCTGGAGGGGCAACACGTTCGAGTTCTTCTTCAACACGGTCTTCTGGAGCTTCGTGCTCCTCATTCCGCTGTTCTACATCGGCCGGTGGAGCGGCCTGATCGTCCACGCGAGTGACCTCGAGCTCGATGCCTCGTTCGACGACGAGCCTTTCGACGACGAGCCCGACGGTGAACTCGGCGAGGAGGTCGGCGGCCCGTACGACCGGCGTCGCGGGCTCTGGCCCGCCGCCGGATGAGCGGCCGAGGCATTGATGGCCGCTCCGCGGGAGGCGACACGTTGCACGTGCTTCACACGACGGCGTCGCTGCACGCGCGCAACGGCGGGCCACCGCGCAGCATCTCGGCGCTCGCTGAGGGCCTCGGCCGCGCCGGCCTCGCCGTAGACGTGCTGGCCTACGACGACGGCGAGCCGGCGGTCCGCCCGGACGCCGCCCTGGCGCGGACGCACCACGTCGCTCGTGGCCAAGGCGGTGCCGCCCGGTTTGCCCGCGCGTCGGCAGCCGTCGGTGCCGACCTCCTGCACGACCACGGGCTCTGGCTCCCGACGAACCACGCCGCCGCGCTGTCGGCGGCACAGAGCCGAACACCGTTCGTCGTCTCGGCCCGAGGGATGCTCGAGCCGTGGGCGCGCAACCACCGCCGCCTCATCAAGACGGCCGCGTGGTGGGCCTTCCAGCGGCGCGACCTCGGCCGCGCCGCCGTGCTCCACGCGACGGCCGACTCCGAGGCGACGGCGCTCCGCGCCGTGGGGCTCCGCGCGCCGATCGCCGTGATCCCGAACGGCGTCTACGTCCCGGCCGCGCGACACAGGGAGCCGCGCGCGCGTCGCCGTGCGCTCTTCGTCTCTCGGTTCCACCCCAAGAAAGGCCTCCCGATGCTCCTCGACGCGTGGGCGGACGTCCGGCCCGCCGGCTGGGAGCTTGTCCTCGTCGGCCCCGACGAGGGTGGCCACCGGGCTGATCTCGAAGCGCAGGCGGCGCGCCTCGGCCTCACCGAGGTCTCGTTCCAGGGCCCCGTCGCCGACGCCGACAAGTGGGCGCTCTACGCGACGGCCGACCTGTTCGTGCTGCCGACCTACAGCGAAAACTTCGGGCTCGTCGTGGCGGAGGCGCTCGCCTCCGGCGTGCCCGTCCTCACGACGACCGGCGCGCCGTGGGCCGGTCTGACTCAGCACGGCTGTGGCTGGTGGGTCGCGCCCGAGGGGCGCGCCGTCGCCGAGGCCCTCCGCGCTGCGACGGATCTGACCGACGCGGAGCGCGCCGCGATGGGCGCGCGCGGGCGGGCGCACGTCGCCGAGACGTACGGCTGGGACCGCATCGCGCGGCAGATGGTTGAGGTCTACGCATGGGTGCTCGGCCGCGGCCCCATGCCCTCCTTCGTCCAGACCATCTGACCCCGTGATGCCGCCTCCACCAGTCCAGCCGGGCCTCGACGTCCGCCAGAACCGCTCGGCGCGCAAGTACACGCGCCGCGAGATGGCGCTGCGGGTGCTCTGGCTGCCGGGCCAGTACCTGCTCCGCTGGAGCCCGCGGCCGCTGTTCGGCTGGCGGCGCGCGGTGCTGCGCGCCTTCGGCGCGACGGTCGGGCAGCACGCGCACGTCCACAACTCGACGCGCATCGCGATGCCGTGGAACCTGACCCTCGGCGACTGGGCGGCGGTCGGCGAGGACGTGCTCGTGTACAACCTCGGGCGAGTCACGATCGGCGAGCGGGCGACGGTCTCGCACCGCGCCCACCTCTGCGCGGGCACTCACGACTACCGCGACCCGTCGCTTCCGCTGCTCAAGCCGCCGGTCACCGTCGGCGCGCAGGCGTGGGTCTGCGCCGAGGCGTTCGTCGGGCCGGGCGTGACGGTGGGGGAGGGGGCCGTCGTCGGGGCCGCGGCCGTCGCCATGCGCGATGTGGAGCCGTGGACCGTCGTCTCCGGCAACCCGGCTCGCCACGTCAAAGATCGCGTGCTGACCCATGAGTAAAACACCCCTCGGGCACGGCGACGTGCCGGTCACCGTCCTGCTCGCAGCCCGCAACGAGGAGGCCAACCTCCCGCGCTGCCTCGCTGCGCTCGCGCCCGCGGCACGTGTCGTCGTGCTGGATTCGCACAGCACCGACGCGACGGCTCAGATCGCACGCGACGCCGGGGCTGAGGTCGTCCAGTTCGACTACTCCGGGGGCTACCCGAAAAAGCGCCAGTGGGCGCTCGACACCCTCAGCATCGCTACGGAGTGGGTCTTCCTGCTCGACGCTGACGAGGTCGTGCCGGACGCCCTCTGGGCCGAGATCCGCGCGGCCGTCGCCCAGTCGGTCGGACCCGACGCCTACCTTGTCACCAAGGGCTTCCACTTTCTCGGGCGCGCGTTCCGCTTCGGCGGCTTCTCGTTCGATGCCCTGCTGCTGTTCCGCCGCGGCCGCGGCCGCTTCGAGCGCCTCGTCGAGGACCCGGCCGTAGCGCTGGACATGGAGGTACACGAACGCGTGATCGTCGACGGCCGCGTCGGGCGGCTGAGGACGCCGCTCGTCCACGAGGACTTCAAGGGCCTCGAGGCGTTCGTGCGCCGCCACAACCAGTACTCGACGTGGGAGGCGCGGTTGAGGCAGGCGTACCTCGAGCGTGGAGCCTACGGGCAAGAGGCCGTCCCGGCGCGCCTCTTCGGCGACACGCAGCAGCGCCGTCGCTTCCTCAAGAAGCTCGCCGTACGCGTCCCGTTCGAGCCGGCGCTGTGGTTCACGTACCACTTCGTCGCGCGCGGCGGCTTTCTTGAGGGACGTCCCGGCCTCATCGCGAGCCAGATCCGCGCGAGCTACATCGCGCAGGTCAGGGCCAAGCAGTACGAGATCCGCCTCGCCGCGAAGCGGGCCTGAGCGCCGCGCGTGAAAGCCGCACGGCAGCGCATCAGTCTGGGAACGTGACGTCGGGCGGGATCGGCCGGACGGCCGCGGACCACTGCACCGAGACGGGTGTGGAGCCCGAGAACGTGAGCCGCAACACGGGTGCCTCTGCCGTGCCGACGTTCGTCCAGCCCGTGAACCGCCCGGCGTCGGTGCCCGCCAACGTGACGTAAGACGGGTCGAAGGGGGTATAGAAGAGATTCACGGGAACGTCCACGTAGCCCGAGGTCAGTACTGCGGCTGAGAGTGTCCCTCTGTCTTCACTCCTCCGCGACCCGACACTTACATCGTCGTAGAACGAAACTTTCCAATTCTCCCGGTTCAATCCCACGTCATTGTTGACCGGCCTAAACGACGAGAGCGAAACCCGTCGAAAATAAACATGGTAACGGCTTTGGACATCTGGAAGGGACGGATCGCTCCCAACAAACATCAAGTGGTGGCCAACTGAGGCGAACGTAGCGTCTTGGACGTAGAGATCTGCCCCTGCACCTTGCATGGAGGCATGTAATGCCAGGGGCTCAGAGGATCTCTGCACACCTTGGATGCCATACAGAGTGAACACCTGCCCTGGGCCCGACGGACGAACGGAATAAAGCTCGTTCCCTGAGCTGGCGTCCGTGCCATCGGACAGCGTGATTCGGCGAATTTGAGCTGCGGAGACGCCGCCTACCCTCATTTCTCCCAGACCGCCCGAGACAACGTTAATATCTTCGATAGCGAGCGTCGAGCGGCTGCCAGGATCAGTTTCTCGCGAGTTAAGTAGAAGGAGTCGTCTGGTAGAATTTGCCTGACTGATCGATATGCCTCGGATAGCCATTGGTCCATGGGCATAATAAACCGCTCCATGTGTCGGATACGCATCGTTCATGTCAAACGTCAGCGTCTCATACACGACCGAGTCGCCAAAATAGGACCCCAATGCGTTTGTTGGGACGGGAAGGGAGGGGTCTATGTCGTCGCTCCGGTGGCTGACGAGAACCTCAAGCCTGTCTCTGGTGTAGAGGATCGGTGGTTGCACGAGACCCCGGAACGTCAGACCGCGCCAGGTCCCTTGCTTGACCTCGTGAGCACCTTTCCAGAAGAAGCCGTAGATCTCTACGCGGTCTACGGAGGTTTCGGGGCGCATCCCCACCCCGTAGATCACGTGGTTGCGCGCAGAGTTGCCAAGGCGAACGTCGTGGCTTCCGCCGAAATCAACGGCCTCGTTGGAGAGCCAGAGGTTACCGCCCACATCGTGGATGTGGACATTCTCTAGACGAGTCCTCGAGCCTAGAATGTTGTCGTTGTGGGAGTGAGAGGCTGCGAAGCCATTCCATTGAGGTGTATTCTGAAGCAGTTCATCAACTACACTTCTGCCTGAGTATGATGATGCACCAGAGGCAGCACGGTGTGTATTATCAAATACTTCTTCATTCTGGGCAAGATTTCCGTCGATCTCGATATCGACAAGGCGGTCGCTCGTCGAGCGTCGCCCGTGACGGACGACAACTATGGCCCCCAAATTGTCCGAAATCGCGTCGCGCTCGTTTATCGCCTCGCGAAGTGCAGCGGCCGTCGTCGGCCTGATGGCCCAGAAGTGCCATGGCGCGCCCGCGACAACGCGCAGGCCGTGACCGTCTCGGATACCGTCCTGCGCGCCCTTTAGGACTGTGCCGGTCTGCGTCTCGAGAACGCCGGCGTAGCCGTACATCCCACTCAGCACGACGTAGTGCTCGCGGCCAGTCGCGGCGGCGTGCGCCTCGGCGGCTTCCAGGGCCCACGCGACGGCGTCCGTCGCGTCACCGGTGCCGGGGCGGCCACCCCACCACTCGGGCCGCGCGTAATCCGTCGTCAACCGGCCTTCAAGCGTCAGCGGCGCGTCGACGACACGCTCGAGACGCGTTTCGTCGGTGGAATACCGGAAGGTGGCCGTGAAGCGGTCCGTCCCGTCGTAGAGCCGCGCGAACGTCTTCATCGGAGACGTGATCTGAACCGTCCCCGTGGCCGGGTCGAAGACCTTGTCGCCACCACCGCCGGTTCCGCCATCGCCGCCGTGGCCGTGGAGCTGGAGCGCCTCGAAGCAGCCGTCGCCGGTCACCTGGGTCGCATTCTGGGGTGCCGAGGCCTGGCTGTGGCACAGGCGGAACGACTCCCACTGAAGGTCGTCGCCGTAAAGGCTGAAGCCCCAGTCGGACGAGTACGGCTCGCCGGCGGCCGTGTGCTCGGTCGGGACGAAGCACGTCCCGCCGTCCGGCGTGCAGCCCGACGTCGTCACGCGGAGGCGGCCTGCACCACCGTCGCCGTCGGCGCGGAAGCCGCGCACGGCGACCTCTTGACCCGGCACGAGACCCGTCAGCGCGATCGCGTCGAGGACCGTCGGGACCTCCGTCTGTGACGGAGGCGGGCCGCCGGGCGGTGGCGGCACCGTGGGCGGGACGGCGGCGTAGGCGAGCGTCGCCGGCGTCGTGAGGCGCACCCGGTAGC
>JAYWIE010000640.1:0-6563 GCA_043789155.1 Rubricoccaceae bacterium
CCGGACGTCTGGCCCGCGGCCGACCACGCGCTGCACAGGAGGACGGCGGCGAGCGTGCCGGCCTGGAGCAGATGAGCCATAAACATGTGCGGCGTCTGCGCAGGTGACGAAGCGGGCCGGCGGGCGGGGCGCAGCGGGTGGGCGTGGCCTCGCGGCGCTCGGGCGGAAGGGCCGGACTCCCTGTGTGCCCAGTAACCTCAGTGCAAGGTCGGTTATTTTATCGCGGAATGGGGCTCGGGCACTTCGCGAGGGGGCCGTGCGTTTCGAAGTGCCCCACGCGCTGCGCGATGGCCGACCCGAATTTCCAGGACATCCCCCCTCATGTGTCCGCGCTGGGCGACGTCGGCTCCGCGCTGGGCCGGCTGGTCGGCGGCGGGCTGCTGCTGCTCGCCGTCGGCGTGGGGCTGCTGGTCTACGGGAGCCGCCGCGACGACGCCGCTCCGGAGACGCTCGCGCCGAGCCGGGCCGAGTCCGGGAGCGGGGCCGGTTTCGGGGGCGGCACCGTCTCCGGCGACGCGCCCGGCGGCGCGCCGACCGAGCTTCTGGTGCGGGCAGCCCCGGCCGGGGCGACGATCCACGTCGACGGCGACTCGGTCGGGACGGGGCCGGACTGGCAGGGCACCGTCGCCGAGGGCGAGCGCTGGGTGCGCGTCGTTACGCCGTCCGGCAGGGTCGTGGCGGACACGCTCATCTTCGTCCTGGCGGGGACGCAGGCGGAGTTCGACACGAGGCCTGCAGACGGGCGGGCCGTGGCACGTGCCGTCACGAGCGCGCCCCCCACCGCGGCGACGGTGCCGGCGGCGGTGCCGGCGACGGGCTGGGTCCGCGTGACGTCGTCGCCGGACGGGGCCACGGTCCGGATCGACGGCCGCCCGGCGGGGCGGACGCCCCTCCAGTTCGGCAACCTCCAGCCCGGGTCGCACGGCGTCGTCGTCGAGCGGGAGGGCTACGAGGCCAGCGCGCTGCAGGTCGACGTGGCCGCGGGCGACGGCAGCACCGTGGCTGTGAGCCTCCGGCCGACCCCGGCGGCGGGCCGCCCGCCGCGGCCCGGGCCGCCCCCTGCCGCGCCCGCGCAGCGGCCCGTGCCGGCCCCTGCCGCGCCCGCACAGCGGGCCGGGATGGGCTCCGTCGACGTGCTGGTGCGCCCGTGGGGCCGGATCGTCATCGACGGCGTCCCGCGCACCCAGGACACCGACGTCCTCTACCACACCATGCTGCCCGTGGGCGAGCACCAGATCGAGGCGGTGCACCCCACGCTGGGCTCGAAGGCTCTGACGGTGACCGTAACGGCCAGCGGGCGGGTCCGCGTCGAGTTCGACCTGGACGGGGACGCCAAAGACTGACCCGCGCGCGGGCCGCCGGTGCCCGGCCGGTGGAACGGGAGGCGCGGCCGCGGGTAGGGACCGGACCCTGAGACCCGAGCGATGCCCACCGTCTACGTCACCCGGAAGGCCCACTTCAACGCGGCCCACCGCCTCCACAACCCCGCCCGGAGCGACGCCTGGAATGAGGCGACGTTCGGCAAGTGCAACAGCCCCAACTGGCACGGCCACAACTACGAGCTCGACGTCACCGTCGCCGGCGAGCCGGACCCCGGCACGGGCTTCGTCGTGGACCTCGCCGAGCTCAAGCGCGTCATCGCCGCGCGCGTCGTGGACGCGCTCGACCACCGCAACCTCAACCTCGACGTGCCCTTCCTCGCCGGCAAGCTCACCTCGACCGAGTCGCTCGCGGTCGCCGTGTGGGAGCAGCTCGCCGAGCACATCCCCGGCTCCGGCCGGCTCCACGAGATCGTCCTCCGCGAGACCCCCAACAACAGCGTCGTGTACCGTGGCGAGTAGCGCAGACATCCCCGGCGGCGCATCGGACGAGGCGTCTGCCGTCGCTAGCCCGCTCCTCTACGAGCGCCGCGACGCCTACGACCCGGCCGCGACCGCGCGCCTCGCCGCGCTCACGCGCGAGCAGCTCGCCCTCATCGGCGAGGACCCCGAGCGCGAGGGCCTCGCGAAGACGCCCGAGCGCGTCGCGAAGGCGATGCAGTTCCTCACGCACGGCTACGGCCTCGACCCCGACGCGATCCTGCGCTCGGCGCTCTTCCGTGAGTCGTACTCGGAGATGGTGCTCGTGCGCGACATCCAGGTCTACTCGCTCTGCGAGCACCACCTGCTGCCGTTCTTCGGGCGGGCGCACGTCGCCTACATCCCGAACGGCCGCATCGTCGGGCTGAGCAAGATCCCGCGCGTCGTGGACGTCTTCGCGCGGCGGCTTCAGGTCCAGGAGCGGATGACGATCCAGATCCGCGACGCCATCGAGCGCGTGCTCGAGCCCGAGGGCGTCGCCGTCGTGATCGAGGCGCAGCACCTGTGCATGATGATGCGCGGGGCCGAGAAGCAGGCCTCACACACGACGACGAGCGCGATGAGCGGCGTCTTCCTGGAGAACGACAACACGCGGGCCGAGTTCATGCGGCTCATCCGAGGGTGAGAGTTTGAAGTTTAAAGTTTGAAAGGGTGAAAAATTCCTTGTCTCGTAGATGGGTCATGTCGGTATGATCGTGCGCGACGCTTCCCACCTTCAAACCGCACTTTCCCCGCTCCCTGCTCCTCGCCTCCCGCTCCCCGTGACCGTTCTCATCACCGGCGCGAGCCAGGGCCTCGGCGAGGCGCTCGCGCTCGCCTTCGCCGGCACCTACGGCCGGACGGCCCGGCTCGCGCTCGTCGCGCGCTCCGCGGACGGGCTCGCCCGCGTCGCGGCCGCGTGCCGGCAGCGCGAGGCCGTCGCCGAGGCTTTCCCGTGCGACGTCACGGCCGACGCGGACGTCGAGGCGATGGCGCAGGCTGTCACGGCGCGGTTCGGCGTGCCGGACGTGCTCGTCAACAACGCCGGCCGCTTCGCGCCGGGCGGCCTCGCCGAGACGACGCCGGACGCCTTCCGCGACCTGCTCGGCGTCAACCTCACGAGCGCCTTCCTCGTCACGCGGGCCTTCCTGCCGGCGATGGTCGCGCGCGGCTCCGGGCGCGTGCTCATGATGGGCTCGGTCGCGTCGGTGCGGGGCTACGCCGGCGGGGTCGCGTACGGCGCGGCGAAGCACGGCCTGCTCGGCCTCGCCCGGTCGATCCGGGCCGAGACGGCCGGCTCGGGCGTCGGCATCACCACGCTGCTGCCGGGCGCGACGCGGACGCCGTCGTGGGACGGGGCCGGCATCCCGGACGACCGCTTCATGCCCGCCGAGGACGTCGCGCGCGTCGCGGTCGAGATCGCTGCCCTCTCGGGCCGGACGGTCGTCGAGGAAGTCCTGCTGCGCCCCGACGCCGGCGACCTGTAGAGCGTCTGCCGGAGCGCCGCGCGGCGGTGAGGTGCAGCCTCTGCGTCCGGGGCGCGGGCCGTGACGCCGCCGGCCGAGGCGGACGTCAGATGCCGTGGCGACGGTCGCGGCGGTCCTCGCGACGGTCGCGACGGTCCTCGCGGCGGTCGCGGACGTCCTCGGCGCGGTCGAGCACGCCGCCGTCGTGGCGCGCGTCGCGGACGTCCTCACGGCGGTCGCGGCGGTCTTCGCGGCGGTCGCGGACGTCTTCGCGGAGGTCGGCGCGGAGGGCCGGGCGGAGGCGGGACTGGGCCGCGGCAGTGCCGGGCAGGAGCACGGCGGTGAGGGCTGTGGCGAGCAGAAAAGAGCGCATGGGAGGTGGGGATTGGGGACGCCGCAAGATGACGGCTCGCCCACAGGCCGGGTGTCACGGCGCTGCGGCGGTTGCGCGTCGGGCCGACGCCGGTCCTGTGGCGGGACCTGCACCGGGCGGTGCGCGTCGCACCCCTCCCACGACCCCCGCCCCACGACCCCCGCCCCGATGACCGCCGACGTTCAGCACGACGCCGCCGCGCGCCGCTTCTCCCTCGACACCGACGCCGGCCCGGCGACGCTCACCTACGAGATGGACGGCGACGGCCGTGCCGTCTTCTCGCACACGATCGTGCCCGAGGCGGCCGAGGGCCAGGGCGTCGGCTCGCGGCTCGTCCGCGGCGCGCTCGCCGCGGCGCGCGACGCCGGCTGGACGGTCGTGCCGCAGTGCCCGTTCGTCGCGGCCTACCTCGAGCGGCACCCGGACGAGGCCGACGGGCTCGTCTAGCCGGGCGCGTCTAGCCGGCCGGCGCGGCGGGCCACTCGGTCTCGACCGCCGCCGCGCACGCGACCATCGCCTTAGCCGCCTTCGCGTGCCGCAGCACGACCGACTTGTCGCCGGCGACGCGCAGCTTGCCGAGCATGACGGCCATGATAGGGTCCAGCCCGCCGCTGAGGATCTTGCGCCAGTCGGCGTAGGCGGCCTCGATGGCGAAGGCCGCGCCGGCGGCGCTCGCGTCGGCGACGGCGCGGGCCCCGCGGCAGGTGCCGCGGTCGAGGTCGAGGTAGGCCGTCCGGTCGGCGTCGAGCCGCGAGCCGTCGGGCGCGTCGCCGGCGCGGGCGACGAAGCAGAGGTCGCCCTCCCACGTCGCGGCGGCCTCGGCGTAGGCGGGCGAGGCGTTGAGCGCGGCGCAGAGCGCCCGCGCCCAGTCGTCGCAGAGGAAGGCGGTCATGGCGGCGGAGCGGGAGAGCGCCCGCGCGTGTAGGCAGCCAAGGTAGGCCTCACGCGCCGGGCGTCGGGTCGGGCGGGTCGCCGCGGAGCGCGTAGGCCCGCGTGCGGCGCTCGGACGTCCGGAAGCGCCACGCGCCGACGCCGAACAGCGCGACGCCGGCCGCGGCCAGGATCAGGGCCGAGAGCTGCGCCGCGGGCGTGCGGTAGAGGTGGACGAGCGTCAGCGCGCCTGCGAGCAGCGCGAAGGCCGTCCGGGCGTAGGAGAGCACGGTCCGCTCGTTGGCGAGCCGCGTCCGCTCGACGGCGAGGTGGTCCCGGAGGATGAGCCGGCCGAGGGCGGCCGCGTCCAGGGCGGCCTCGCGGGCGGCCTGCTGCCGGGCGTGGCGTCGGCGGGCGCGGAGCGCGGTCCGGATCACGCCGCCTCCGGGCTGGCCGGCTCGGGCAGCCCGGCCGCCTCGGGCAGCGCGGCCGGCTCGGGCAGCGCGAACGGCGCGAGCGCGTCGTCGGTCGAGCGGGCGTCGGGGAACCAGCGCAGCAGGCGGCGCACGACGTCGTCGAGGAGGGCGTCCGGGCACGACGCGCCCGCGGTGAGCAGCACCTCGACCGGGCCGCCGCCCGCCCCGGTCGCGGGCTTGGTGACCGGCAGCCAGTCGCGCGTGGTCCGCGCGCCGCGCGTGCGCCAGTCGACGTGGTGGATCTCGCGCGGGCTCGTGAGGTCGTCCGCGGACTCGACGAAGTAGGTCGGCAGGCCGGCGTGCTCGCACAGCTCGACGAGGTGCGAGGTGTTGGACGAGTTCGAGCCGCCGACGACGAGCGCGAGGTCCGCGTTCGCCGCGAGGCCGTCCTCGATGAGCGCCAGCGTGGCGTCCTGGTTCTCCTTGGTCGCGTAGCAGAGCGTGTCCGACGTGTCCGCGAAGGCGTCGTCGGCCCCGTCGCGGGCGAGCACGGCCTGCCGGAGGCGCTCGGCGATGGCGGCCGTCTCCGAGGCCAGCATCGTCGTCTGGTTGACGACGCCGATGCGGGCGAGGTCGCGGGCCGGGTCGAAGCCGGGCGTCGTGCGGCCCTCGAAGCGGGCGTGGAAGAAGGCGGCCCCCTTGCGGCCCTCGACGACGGCCGCGAGCGCCTCGGCGTCGGCCATGTCGCGCACGACGACGACCGGCGCGTCGGCGGCGGCGCGCGAGAACGTGGCGCGCGTCTCCTCGTGGTCGCGCTTGCCGTGCACGACGACGGAGTACTTCTTCTGGCCGATGTGGGCCGACTTCTTCCACACCCGGACGACGAACGGGCACGTCGTGTCGTAGGCCTCGACGTCGACGCCGCGCGCGGCGAGCGCGGCCATGATCTCGGTCGTGGTGCCGAAGGCCGGGATGATCACGAGGTCCTCCGGCCCGAGCGTGTCGAACGGGACGAGCGTCTCGCCGGTCGTCGTGCGCAGGAAGCGGACGCCGCGCGCCATCAGGTCCGCGTTGACGTGCGGGTTGTGGATCATCTCCGAGAGGAGGAAGATCCGGCCCTGCGCGGCCTTCGCGGGGTGCTCGTCGAGGGCGCGGTACGCGATCTCGATGGCGTTCTCGACGCCGAAGCAGAAGCCGAAGTGGCGCGCGAGGCGCACGCGCAGCGGCCCGAAGTCCAGCACGGACGGGCTGAGGTCGCGCTTGCGCGGGTCGGCCGCGCGGCGGGCGTCCTTCACGCGCGACACGACCGGGCTGCGGTAGAGGTCCGGGACGGCGAACTGTCGGGCCATGGGCGGAGCCGGGCGGGGGCCGTGGGAAGAAACGGCGGAGGACGGAGACAACGGCGTGCCCCAACGTCGTACCGAAACGGGGGTATGTGCGCGCAGTTGCCTGAAAAGGGTGCGAACGCGGTGAGGGCCCGCCGCGGTCACGTCACCGTTTTCGCACGGCCGGGCGCGCGCGGACCCAAGAGGCCCTCGCGCCGTTTATGTTTGCACGGACGGCATCCCTGCCGCTGGCGCTCCTGCCGCGATCTCTCCAT
>JAYWIE010000641.1:0-1877 GCA_043789155.1 Rubricoccaceae bacterium
CCGACCAGTCCGAGTCGTTCGTCCACGGCTGGGAGGCCGGCCAGTTCTACGAGACCCTGCAGCGCCGGGACAGCCCCGTCGTCGGCCAGTGCCACACGGCCAACCGCGAGGTGATGCGCCGCGCCGCGGCCAACCAGGGCTACGCGCTCGAGTTCGACGACGTCGCCGGATACCCGGAGTGGTCAACGTACCGCGCGACGCGTCACGCGGCGACGGCCGCGCTGGGCGATCTGAGCGCGAGTTGACTCAGAAGTGAACCCGGACTGAGCACCGGGCAGAAAGACGCCACCGTGGGGCGCTGCGTCACTCTCGGCGGCCGGCCCCGTACATTGCCACCGTCGAACGACCGGAGCGAGCGCGAGGTGCGCCGCGGGGACGTCGACCCAACGCCGCGGCCCCGCTGGCGGATCACAGATCCGCAGGGCCGCACCCGCTCGTTGCGGGCCGCGTTGGTACCGGCGCGGACCCGCCGTCCCGTGTCCGAATGTCCGCCCCCACCGCACCCGCGCGCCGCGCGACCGCGCCCCCGAAAGAGCTCAACGCCGACCAGGCCGCCTACGGCGACTGGCTCGCCACTCCGGCCCACTTCCGCGAGGAGGGCGCCCCGCGCACGAAGGCCCTCTACGCCGCAGCGACCGGCTGGGACCGCACCACGCTCTGGGCGTGGGAGCAGCTCCTCGAGTTCAACGCGTACTGCCAGAAGGCGCGCGAGGAGTTCCGCCTGCGCAACCAGGACAAGGTCGACCAGGCGCTGCTCCTCTCGGCCCAGATCGTTGGCCGCGAAGGGCAGGCCGACCGCAAGCTGTTCTACCAGCTCACGCACCAGCTCGTCGAGCGCACGGCCACGACGACCGACGTCACGGTCCACTCCGGCGCCGTCGTCGCCAACGAGCGCGCCGCGATCGAGAGCGCCGAGGACCTCTTCACGTCGGACGAGGTGTTCGCGCTGCTGGACGAGGCCGACCGCTTCTCGGCCGACATGGTCAACGCGGCGACGCTCGCCGACGCCGACGCCTCGGGCCAGCCCGCGCGCGACGCCGTCGAGGACCCGTCCGCCTTCGACGGCCTGCTCTGATGCGCACGCCCGACCTCGACGGCTTCGACCGCGTCGACGGGGAGGACGAGGCCCACGCGCTGGCCTCGTCCTCGCTGCTCGGCCACGTCGACGGCGGGGAGGGCGCGACCATCCTGACCCTGATCCGCGCGCTGCGCGGCATGACGCCGGCGCACCGCGACGCCGTCCTGAAGCAGATCGACCCCGTCCGGCGGCAGAAGCTGTTCGCCGTCATGACGGAGCTCAAGCGCGTCCGCGTCCGGCGCATGGACCCCGCGACGTGGGGCGTCGAGCGGCTCGGCCTCTCGCGCGCCTCGCTCAACTGGTCCGTCGCCGAGACGCACTACACGAAGTCGGGCCGCCAGCTCCCGCCGCGCAACTCCGACGAGTTCGTCCGCCGCTACGTCGCCGGCGACATTCACCCCGGCTGGGGCGGCTGGGACGGCACGCCCGACCCGATCGCGCTGATCGGCTACCTGCTCGCCCGCGGCTACAACGTCGGCGTCGAAGCCGCGACCGGCGTCCAGAAGACCCACACCGCGGCGTGGCTGATCCTCTGGTTCCTCGAGTGCCAGCCGCGCGAGTACGGCTGCATCGTCAACGCCTACTCGACCGACCTGCGAGCGCTGAGGAAGAAGCTCTGGAAGGAGACCGGCCGGTTCTGGAAGGCGTTCGAGACGGGCCACCCCAATGCCTGGCGCTCGAAGTCGCGGACCGAGCTCGAGATCCTCATGGAGCGCGACTCGCCGGACGCCCGAATGTGGGGCGCGTTCGGCATCGCGCCCGAGGTCGCCGAGGGCGAGGAGTCCTCGACGGCCGGGCA